>JAROBA010000060.1 GCA_029432815.1 Pontiellaceae bacterium B1224
AAACACCTGTTCCCATTCCGAACACAGAAGTGAAGAGTCTCAGCGGCAATGGTACTAGGGGGTAGACCCTGGGAGAGTAGCACGCAGCCGGTTTTAAAATTTCCAAACCTTGGGACTTTCGAGTTTCAGGGTTTTTTTGTGTTCAGACCGGATCATCTATGCTTTCTTTTTCAGGATAATGAAACGAGGCGCACTTTTTAGGGGGTAAGGGTAATGAGGAAGCTGATACTCATTTTTCTGTTAATCAGTCCATGGACGGGGTTTTCGGAATATCGTGTTTGGACCGATAAAAAGGGTAATTGTATTGAAGCCGAACTGCTCAGTACAAACCCTGCGCAGGTCTCCGTCCGGGACAAAGAGGGAAAGATTTTTAAATTCCATCCTTCGAAGTTAAGCAAGGCCGATCAGAACTACCTGAAAACAGCATTTCCTCCAGAACTGGATATTTCATTTTCTAAAGTACAGGATCGGGAAAATAATGGTTATTCCTATGGGAATATTTCAATGAGTGGCTCGGTAGTAATCAAGGCGAAGCGACCGACTCAATACTCGAAAACCATGACCTGTATTTTAATAATCATCGGCGAATATCAGCGAACTAATACGCCTATCATTCTGGATAAAGTCGAAAAAACATTTGATTTTAAAACTTCGCAGGAGTTCAGCCTTCAGGGAAACACCTTTAGAATGACAGACGATAATTATTCGAACAACTGGGGGTCTGAATATAAGGGGTTTCTCGCGGTCGTCTTGGATGCGGACAAGAAAGTGATCGAGCTTAAATCCAGCCGCAAGGAATACGAGGCGGAATATGAAAAAATCATAAAGCTTAATTTAGGCACTCATTGTAATAAGGATTTCACGCCTCAAGAGTCAACGCGCTCATTCTAGTAAAGTCGCAAGTAAAATGATTCAATAAAAGGAAGACCCATGAAACTGGTGATCGCCACCCGCAACGCTCACAAGCTGGAAGAAATTAAGGCCATTTTTGATTTCCAGGGATTGGAAGTTTGTTCCGCCTTCGACTTCCCTGAAATTCCCGATGTTGTGGAGGATGGAGATACCCTCGAAGCCAATGCGATCAAGAAAGCCGTTGAAATTGCAAAGGCAACCGGCTGCTGGACTCTGGCCGACGATTCCGGTCTGGAGGTAAAAGCACTCGATGGGGCCCCCGGAGTCTACTCGGCCCGTTATGCCGGCGACGAATGTTCCTATGCAGCCAACAATGTAAAGCTGGTTCGGGAATTAGCGGATAAAAAAGACCGTTCAGCCTGCTTCCGTACAGTCATTGCGTTGTCCGATCCCGAAGGAAATATCCGGACGGTTGAAGGTTGCTGCCCGGGTGAGATCATAGAAGAACTGCGGGGCACAGGGGGGTTTGGCTATGATCCCCTGTTTATTCCCGGCGGTTTTGATGAAACTTTTGCAGAGCTGGATTCCGGTCTTAAAAATAAAATTTCCCACCGCGCCCGCGCACTGCAACAGGCTCAATCTGAGTGGGAAGAACTTTTAAAACATTTGTGAAGAGGCCCATAGTTCCACCTTCAGGTGGCTAATCTAGCTGAAACGCATTCGCAGAGATCGACTGAAGGAGGAACTGTATTTTTTTTCTTCCACAATTTTATCCTGTATTCTCCGTTATTCGGTTCGTACGATGCGCGAATTCAAAGGAGAGTGAACTATGAACATAAAAACTAAATCGTTCATCCTGTTTCTCATGATCACCTTAGTGAGCGGTGTACGAGCTGAGTTGCGCATCTGGACCGATGTGAATGATAAATCAATTGAAGCCGAACATGTGCGGACGCTCTCGGACAAAGTGGTGTTGAGGCAGGCTGATGGAACCGAAATAAAAGTTTCGTTGGATACCCTCTGCGAGCGTGACCGTCAATATGCCATTTTGAAAACGCCTCCCCGTATTGATATCAGTGTGTCCGCCGATGCTGATCGCTCTAATGCCGGCTATGGGAACCGTCGCAATGTTCAGGAGGAAACTGTTTCGGTGGAGGTCAAGATTCGCAAGAGCAGTCCCTCTCCCTATGATGCGCCGCTTTCCGCCGAACTCTACCTGATTGGTATGCCTGAAAATGGCGCTGGATATATCATTCTGGATAAACTCAGGCAAACATTCTCATTTACGGCCGAGAATAAGAATTCACATACGTTTGAATCTCAGGCTGTTAGCCTGAAGAAGCTCGAAGGAGGTCGTCAGATGGGGATCGAATACAAGGGCTACCTGATCGCAGTGAAGGATAAAACCGGGGAAATTATATCCATCAAATGCAGTAAGCTTGATTTTGAAAAAAATGCAGAGGCGATCCTTGCGGGTCAAAAAGGGACCATGTTCGACACTGATTTTAAGGTAATCGAACGTGGGCAGAAAAAGGAATCGCGCAACGCTGAAAAAGGGAAGCAGACTGCGTTCCCCGGCCGGCAGTTTTGATTTCCAACCGTTGGAAAAGATGAATGTGGCGGGGCCGACCAATGTGTCGGCCCTTTCTTTTATCATTTTGCCCCAAATCATTTTGCCCAATGCTCGGTCCCCGTCTATATTCGGCGCTTCGCTTTCAAATTTAAGAAGTAGGTTTTAAGTGCTTAAGCCACAATAATGTGCCGGAGGCTTTCAGCCTGCCTGGTCTTCAGGAGAGAATAATGATTACAGCCATCAGTCCGATTGACGGGCGCTATGCATCCAAGGTATCCGAACTCACTGAATGTTTTTCAGAATATGCTCTCGTCCGCAATCGAGTGCGTGTCGAAGTCCTTTGGCTCATGGCTCTTTGCGCCGAAGCGGGTATTTCCGAATGCCGCGAACTGACCACCGAGGAACAGACCCTGCTCATCGGTATTGTTGAAGATTTTACACCGCAGGAAGCCGAGGCGGTCAAAAAGATCGAGCGCGTCACCAACCACGATGTGAAAGCAGTTGAATACTACCTGAAGCAGAAAATCGAAGGTACCTCGCTCGAGGAACTCTCAGAGTTCCTTCACTTTGCTTGTACATCAGAAGACATCAATAACCTTTCCCATGCGCTCATGCTCAAAGACGGTCTGGCAGCGTTGCTGCCGCATCAGCAGGAAATTATCGACCAGCTTAAAGCGTTTTCCAATGATTGGAAAAACGTCTCTATGCTCGCCCGCACGCACGGACAGACCGCTTCGCCGACCACCATCGGTAAAGAGCTCGCCGTGTTTGCTGATCGTCTGACTTTCCAAAAACAAAAAATCGAAGCTGTCGAAATTCTCGGGAAACTCAATGGTGCTGTTGGTAATTTCAATGCCCACCTCTCAGCCTATCCGGATGTTGATTGGCCGGCCCTTTCCAAGAGTGTCATCGAAGGCGACCTCGGCCTGAAACAGAATCTTTTCACCACGCAGATTGAGCCGCACGATTATATGGCCGAAATGTTTGATGCCATTAGCCGCTTCAACAATATCGTACTGGATATCGACCGCGACATCTGGACCTACATCTCCATGGCCTACTTCGGCCAGAAGACTGTGAAAGGGGAAGTCGGTTCTTCCACCATGCCGCACAAAGTCAATCCGATCGACTTCGAAAACTCCGAAGGCAACCTCGGTCTGGCCAACGCTATCTTTGGTCACCTCTCTGCGAAACTGCCGATCTCGCGCTTGCAGCGCGATCTAACCGATTCCACCGTACTGCGCAACATGGGCGTCGGATTCGGCTATTCCATGATTGCCTATCTTTCCACGCTCAAAGGCTTCAGTAAGCTTAAGCTGCGCGAAGAGATTCTGGCGCGCGATCTCGACAACGCCTGGGAAGTGCTGGCTGAGCCAATCCAGACCGTGATGCGCAAAGCCGGCATCGAGAAGCCGTACGAAAAGCTGAAGGATCTCACCCGCGGGCAGGATAAAATCACCCGCGAAACCATCCAGCAGTTTGTCCAGACTCTGGAACTTGATGAATCCGACAAACAGCGCCTGCTCGAAATGACCCCGGCTTCCTACGTCGGTATGGCGGAAGCCATTGTGGATAATCTAGGTTAATCGGCTGTTAATTTTTGTTCATTTGGGCCCGGTCTAGGACCGGGCTTTTTTATGGTTAATGCCTCATCTCTGGGTATAATCCTGTTAATTCAACAGGAGAAACGTATGAGGGAAGAACAACAGCAACAAATCCCCGGCACCATGTGCTGGAATGAAATCAGCACACCCGATATGGGTGGAACAGTGGAATTTTATTCCCAGCTGATGGGCTGGACGACGGAACGCATAGAAATGCCCGACGGAAATTCCTATACCATGTTTAAGCAGGGGGAGAAGATGATCGGTGGGTGTATTGATCCCGATGAATGCTCGGATATGCCGGCTATGTGGCTCAGCTATATCCTCGTGGACGATATTGATGCGGCCACGGAAAAAGCAAAAGCGCTGGGTGCAAACATCATCAAAGAGCGCGTCGATTTGCCTATGGGAAGCTTTGTACTCTTTTCCGATCCCCAAGGCGCCGTTATCGCCTTCTGGCAGAACAATCCCGACGCGTGTTAGGCGGGAGCATCACGCTTGATTTCTTCGAATGGGAAACGGGCGGGTGTACTAATACTCTTTATATTCCGCAAAACCCTTGGCGACGAGCTCATCGTTGATATTGATGTATTCGCCATTCTCCTCAAGCCAGATCTCAGCGAGGTAGCGGCCGTATTTTCCTTTTTTGTCCTTGATAGATTCGATGATGATTTCTTTATCGAGGATTCGGCCGCGCAGCCAGTCGCGCGATGCCTTGCCCGCCACCTTTTCATCTCCCCGCATTTCCGGGGCATTAATTCGGTGTAGTCGGAGCTTTTCGCCCTTCACCGCCGTCTTTAGCCCAAGATCAATTTCAACGGTGATTGTGTCGCCGTCATACGCATCTGTAACCAGTGCCCGGTAATGATATAAATAATCAGCATTTTTCATATGTTGATATTAAACAAGGTTATGAGTGGAGTACACGTAAAAAATTATCTGTTTGCCGGATCGATTGCTCGCTCGTGAGCATGCTATTCCGTAATATCCCGGCCTTTGCGCTGGCTTTCGAGCCAGAGCAGGTCATCGGCGGTGGGTACGCGGCCGTTTGCAATCTCAAACTCGGTGATGATATCGCGGAAATCGGCGGCGTAGACCTTGATCAGTTCCAACTCATTGCCGTGCATTCGGCGGAAGGCTTCCGCCTGACTTCGATTTTCTTCCTTTGTATGCCGTTTCTTCATATGCTCCAACCTCACCCTCATTACTAGCTTAAGCTATGCCAGATGATGTTGATGAATGGAAGCGCCTTTTTCCGTTCCAGTAGCACCCATTCCGCTTCTTCTGTTGCATATATTGCAGTCAGGAATGTCCATGCTGTAATAATTTCAATGGATGGAAAAGCAGCGCAAGGTGGTCACATCGCGGGAGCTGACCGAACGAAATTGAATGGAGGGCGATGTAGCTGTGAGGGTCGAATTCACAGCTTTAACTATAAAAGCGGGCAGCTCGCCCTCGCTCCATAAAAATTAACGTAGAACCTTATTTTGCCCAAAACTATTCTGTCCTTAAAAATTCTCTTCATCAAACGAGGTGAATCATGACCGTTTTCATTGTTGGAGCGAGCGGCGCCACGGGGAGTCTGCTGGTGGAGCTGTTGCTCGATTGCGGCCACCACGTCAAGGCGGTGGTGCGGAGACCTGAACGTATGCCTGAAGGCCTGCGGAATTATCCAAACCTGACATTGATCCAGGCGAGCATTCTGGATCTCAGCGATGCCGAGATGATTGCATATGTAAAGGGTTGTGATGCCGTGGCATCGTGTCTGGGGCACAATCTGACCTTGAAAGGAATGTTCGGTGCGCCGCACATGCTGGTCACGGAAACAACTCGCCGGCTATGTGCGGCTATTCGGTCCAGCCAGCCCGCGACCGCGGTTCGGTTTGTGCTCATGAATACCACCGGAAATCGTAATCGCGATCTTGCTGAGCCGATCTCATTCGGACAACGCATCGTGATCCTGTTACTTCGTTTGCTGCTGCCCCCGCATCGGGACAACGAACGTGCTGCTGATGTGCTGCGCAGGCAGGTCGGTCAGAACGATCGGCAGATTGAATGGGTTGCCGTGCGTCCGGATAACCTGGTCGACCAAGCGGATGTATCTGACTATGAGCTGCATGCTTCGCCTATACGCAGCGCTATTTTGGATGCGGGGGAAACCAGCCGAATCAACGTTTCTCATTTTATGGCCGAGCTGATTTCGGTCCATGCAACGTGGTATCAGTGGAAGGGGCAGATGCCGGTTATCTACAATACGGAGGCTTGAGGGACGAGAGTTCGCGAGGGGCGCCATTCTGGCGGTATGTGCAAATCGGAATTTCTTCCAGTGTTTGGAAACCAACGAGCCGGAGCGCAGGATCTTTTTATGGGGTTGTTGCTCAAAATACAGTTGTTTTCAAGTATCTGTAAAATGTACACCTTAACGCTCAAATCGAATCGGAATGAGTGGTGAAGGAGTGATGATGAACATTAGAATATTTTTTGTTTTAAGTTTAATGGTTGTATGGGCGAATGCGGTATTGGCCGAGCCGGGTATTCCTCTGAGCGAACCGGATATCAAAACCTGGACCGAGAATGATGATAAGGGCAAAGACGTCCATTTCATGACGATCGATGGGGTGCTGGTGCATGAAACGGATGAAGCGAAAGAACCGCAGCCTCCGGTAGTGACTCCGGGTACGGCGAGTTGCGGCGATCGGGTGGGGGCGGCTCCTTCAGATGCGGTTATTTTATTCGACGGAACGGAGGCATCGCTCGCCAATTGGACCGATACTAAGGGCAACCCAACACAGTGGCAACTGGTTGATGGTGCGCTGGAATCGGTCAAGAAGGCCGGTTATATTCAAACCAGAGAAAAATTCGGTTCCTGTCAGCTTCATATTGAGTGGGCTGCTCCTGCAACGGTTAAAGGAAGCGGTCAGGGCCGCGGCAACAGTGGTGTGTTTTTGATGGGCTACGAGGTACAGGTGCTCGACTGCTACAACAATAAAACGTATCCAGATGGACAGGCCGGAGCCCTGTATGGGCGCAATAAGCCGCTGGTGAATGCCTGTCTTCCTCCGGGGGAATGGCAGTCTTACGATATTATTTTCCACCGGCCTGTTTTCGACAAAGTCGGGAATCTGCAACAGGAGGCGACGTTCACGGTGTTGCACAACGGCGTATTGGTGCAGGATCACGTCTTCCTGTCGGGTGGAACAGGGTGGAGAGGCAAGCATGCTGTATGGCCTTATGCCGCCCACGCCGATGCACTGCCGCTGCAGTTGCAGGATCATGGAAATCCGGTCCGCTTTCGGAATATCTGGATCCGCCCCCTGCAGGATTGATTTATCCGCCGACCAAGGCCCGTGCACTATGTTCAATTCGTTTTAAAAAATCCAAGGGCTCACTATTTCAGTGGGATGAGGTGACGCACTTTCCAAAAGCCGACGGGGGAATCGGTGGAAACGGTAACGTTTGTGGATATGGTTTCGGCGTTGCGGAAGCGGGAAATTTCCTGCCAGTTGCAGAGGTTGATGGTGTGGAGAATGGCATAAGTGGTGTCGGGTTTTGTGTCGAACTGGAGCTCGGCCTGTTTGGTGCCGGGGATGGCATGGATTACGACCCCGGTACCGCCGAGGGCTTCATCGGTCAGTTTCTGCCGCCAGATGGCGTAGGCCTGAATGTCGGTCGCTTCGTCCGTCCCGTAGTTAGTCTCCATCGATTCCATCATGGCATCGAAGTCGAGTGAGGTGGGCCAGGTGCCACCGGCGCCAATGTCGGTTTCGAGCCCGATGCGGACGGTGGCATTTGTGATGTTGGCGCGCTCCCAGCTGACCCCGCCATCGATGTTGCTGAAGGTGTTGCGATCGAAAGGCATGAGAGAGACACCGGTGAGGTTCGTGGAAATGGCGGCAAACCAGGCATCGCGCTCGGCGGTATCGGTCCAGCCGATCGAACTGGAACTGTCGAACCAGACGGGCAGGTCGGCATAGACAGGGAAGTCAGGCAGGCCGTTCGTAACAAAGTGAGTGCGTACGGCGGCATAGGTGTCGCGCAGCAGATTCAGGTAGTCGCGCTTTTCGGTAGGTGTCGCATCATCCCATGCGGGGTCGAGGGCCTGCGGTTCAATATCCAGATGCAGCCCATCAAACTTTCCGGAGGCAATCTGACTGGCGTTGAAGTTGATGACCCGTTCAGTGATTTTATTTAGGAAACCGGGATGGTTGGTTGGAAAGATCCAGGTGTTTTCCGACATAAGGAACTGCGATTCGATGCCTGCGGTATCGAGCTTGCTGTTCCATGCGGCAATAACTGCGGGCTCGCTGACCGGGCGGTTCTGATAACTCCCGTAGACTTTTTTGATTCCGTGCCCGTTGAAAAAATCGAGGGTCTGGGTTTCGCGGACGGGTGTGCCGACAATGCTGATGGAACCATAGGTGCTGCCGGAACTGGCCCAGAACCAAACCGCACGGTTTTTGGTGGCGGAACAGGGGAGGATTGTCAGGGCAACAGCCGCGATGGAAATGATACTTCGCTTATGGATCAGTTCGCTGTTCATTGCCTGCTCTCCTTATCTCGTGTTTTCCAATGGTTGGAATACTACCGACTGCTTAGCAACTGATCGCCAAAAGTGCACGGAACAATAATGAAAAAGGCGATTGAATGGTCGGCTTTTTGCGCGCTGTGAGGGGGCGCCTAATCGAGAATCAGAATCTCGATGTTTCGGAACTGGCAGGGGTGGCTTTCGGCTTGGAGAGTAATGTGGCCTCCAATCATGGAGGTTCCGTCGTCGAAGCGCGGATTGGAATATTCCATAACGAGCTCGCCATTAATCCAATGCTAGATGACTCCGTCTTTCACGATCGCCTTTGCTTTAACCCATTCGCCAAATGGTTTTGATGGCACTGTACTTTTGATGGCCCCGTTCACATCTTCGTCTTGATAGGTAACAATGCAACCGGGTGTGAAGAGGGAGCCGGTGGTGCGGGTGTCGCCCAGCAGCTGGAACTCTGCGGAATTGGGGAAGCTCTGGTTCACTTCCATTTCGGTCGGCGGCGGGCAGTTGAGCATGATGCCGCTATTGGCATAGGCCCATTTCGGTGCGCCCTCCGTCTGTTCGCCGATGAAGCGGTATTCGCAGCGGAACTGATAGTTGGTGTAGGATTGGGCGGTGTGGATATGCCCGAATTCGCCTTCAAATTTTTTCCCGAAGTCTGCGTAGGAAACAGTCAGACATTCATCTTCTGCCCGAAAAAGGTTCCACGGATTTTCGCCCACTTCGTACTTTGCGGTTTTCACGATCCAGCCATCGAGGTTTTCTCCATTGAAGAGCGGTTTCCAATCATTGGAAAAAGCGGTGGTCGTGAGGGTGATGGCGAACAGCACAATAAACGATTTCATGAGTTCATTCCTTTTGTCCGCTCAGGATACTGCCCTGGAGGGACTTTTTTTTGCTGAGAGTTTCGCAGGATAATACGCTGACTTTGGAAGCCTTTCATTCCTGTCTGCTCACTCGCTTTACATGCTTTATGTGTTCCAATAGGACGTTCTTATTTGCGTGGATGGGACAGGCTGGAATTCGTTATTTGCACGGATTCACTACTTTTCGATTAGAGCTAGGCATTCGGGTTGAAATATTGTTTAGTTTCCTGAGATAGACGATTTGTTAATCAGGAGAGGATTATTATGGAAATCAAAGATATTAAACGCATCGTTGAGTTGATGAAGGTGAATGACCTGACTGAATTCTCAATGAAAGATAATGATTTTGAATTGGCGCTGAAACGCGGAAGCAACGAGCCCCAGGTGGTATATGCTGCACCGTCCGCCGCGCCTGCCGCCGCTCCTGTTGCTGCTGCGCCCGCTACCGCACCGGCTGCTGCTCCGGCTGATGCAGTCGATGAGGATGATGGCTTGATCGAGATTCCTTCTCCAATCGTTGGAACATTTTACCGCAAACCGGCTCCGGATGCAGAAAATTTTGCAGAAGTCGGAACCGAAGTAACGGAAGACACCGTGGTTTGTATTGTTGAAGCAATGAAAGTGATGAATGAAATCAAGGCCGATGTTAAAGGGATCATCAGAAAGATTCTGGTGGACGAAGCCTCGCCGGTACAATACGGGCAACCGCTCTTTCTCGTTGAACCGAAATAAGAGGTGTGCCCATGTTTAAAAAGGTATTAATTGCCAATAGAGGCGAAATTGCACTGCGTATTATTCGCGCATGCAAAGAGCTTGGCGTTCGTTCGGTTGCGGTTTATTCCGAGGCTGATGCAGATTCTCTACACGTTCAAATGGCCGATGAAGCCATCTGCATCGGGCCGGCTCCGGCGACAGACAGCTATCTCAAAATCACCAATATTATCAGCGCGGCGGAAGTTGCCGACGTGGATGCGATTCATCCGGGCTACGGCTTTCTGGCTGAAAATGCGCATTTCGCCGAAATCTGTGCGAACTGCAATATTACGTTTATCGGTCCGGCACCGGATTGTATTCGCAACATGGGAGACAAGGCCATTGCCCGCGATACGATGAAAGCTGCCGGCGTACCGATTACGCCCGGCTCCGACGGGATTCTGGCGACATCGGACGAAGCGTTGAAACTGGCCCAGGAAATGGGCTACCCGGTATTGCTGAAAGCGGTGGCTGGCGGCGGCGGCAAAGGAATGCGTGTTGCCCGCAATGATGTATCGCTGGTGCAGGGTTTTATGGCGGCAGCGGCCGAAGGCGAAGCTTCGTTCGGCAACCCCGACCTGTTCATGGAAAAATACATCGAGTCCGCGCGTCATGTTGAAGTTCAGATTATCGGCGACAAGCACGGCAACGTCTGCCATCTCGGCGAACGCGACTGCTCGATTCAGCGCCGCCATCAGAAACTGGTAGAAGAAGCTCCGTGCCCGACGCTGAACGATGAAGAGCGCCAGGCACTCGGCGATGCTGCTGTGAAAGCAGCGAAAGCGGTGAACTATGATAGCGCCGGCACTCTTGAGTTTCTTTACGACGAGATTGCCAAGCAGTTTTATTTCATGGAAATGAATACGCGTATTCAGGTGGAACACACCGTTTCGGAAGAAGTCAGCGGTATTGATCTGATGAAAGAGCAGATTCGAGTGGCGGCCGGTGAAAAACTGTCGTTCACCCAGGATGAGATGATTATTAGAGGCCACGCGATTGAATACCGCGTGAATGCGGAAGATCCGTACAACAACTTTACGCCATCGCCGGGTCCGGTTGAAGCGGTTCATTTTCCTGGAGGCCCCGGGGTGCGAATCGATTCGCATGTCTACTCCGGCTATACGATCTCACCGTATTACGACAGTATGATCGGTAAAATCATCGTGCACGGTAAAGATCGCGATGAAGCCATCATGCGTATGCGCCGTGCGCTCGAAGAGTTTACCATTAATGGACCGCATACATCGGTTCCATTGGGTGAGGCACTGATGATGGATAAAGCATTCATAGACGGTACGTACAACACCGCCTATCTTGAAAAATTTATGCACGAAGTCTTTCTAAATTCGTAAACGCCGATAAGGAGTATGGTTATGGAACATCAAGCAGGTAACGCAATTGCAGATACAATGGAGCTGACCGTTTCGGCAGAAACCTCCGGCTCCGAGTACGGGCAGATCCGTATTAATAACGATGTCGTGGCAATCATTGCTCACGAAACCGCCAAAAAAGTTCCGGGAGTGGTGGAGCTGCAGGGAACCACGTCTGATGGTATTGCGGGCATCATCGGCCGGAAAGACAAGGCCATTCGGATTGGAAAAGAAAACGAAGAACTTTTGACGATCGATCTGACGGTCGTGCTTGAGTTCGGCGTAAAAATTCCTGAGATCTGCGTTCAGCTGCAGTCTGCCGTTAAAGAAGCGGTTGAAGAGATGACCGGACAGAAGGTATATGCCGTGAATGTTGTTGTTCAGGGCATCCGTAGCGCGGCCGATAAGAAGAACGAGGAATAGGTCATGAAAGCGCGCTCCGGAAAGGGTAGCTTGATCACGAATGCTGTCCTGCTGATTATCGGTGGAGCCCTAATTTACGGAAATACCTTTGACCGTGAATTAGGGGCCAAAATATCCGAGTGGATTGCAACCCCGGTGGGCAGTCTGGTGATTGGCGGTGTAATGGTGGCTTCGGTGCTGCTCGGTTTGTTGACACAGGTATTCGGGAAAAAGAAAAAAGCCCGTTTCATCAATTTTCAATCAGACGATGGCAGCGTGGGGATCAGTACCAAAGCGATTCAGGATTTCATTGAACGGGTTGGCAAAGAATTCGCAGCAGTTAAGAGCATTCAAACCGAGCTGATTGAACAAAAAGGCTCGCTCGATATCGCGGTGAGCGTGAAGGTGCTTTCCGGCAACAAGATTCCGGAGCTTTCCGCCGTGTTGCAACAGCGCATTCGCGAAAGTGTACGCGAGTCGCTGGGGCTGGAAGAAATCCGCACAATCACAATTCAGGTTTCGGAAATTGTCGGTGAGCCAGCAAAGCATGCCGAAGAAGTCCCGAAAAAAAATAAGAGCACCGAGACATAAAACGTATGGACCTACAGCATATTCAGGCAGAAACGCGGACCGTATTCGATCAGGTTTTCAACGAATTGGCATCAACCGTTGAAGAAATTTCCATCGCCATTGAGCACTGCCTGAAAGCCGGCGGAAAGGTGATGATATGCGGGAATGGCGGAAGCTCGTCCGATGCGCAGCATTTTGCCGGAGAACTCGTAAACCGATTTCTAATGGATCGCAAACCCTATGCCGGCCTGGCGCTTAATTCAGATGGCGCTGTGATTACATCGATCGGCAACGATTTTTCGTTCGACGATGTTTTTTCAAAGCAGGTTGAAGGTCTCGGGCGCGAAGGCGATTTGCTGGTCGGTTTTACAACCTCTGGAAACTCGGAAAATGTATTGCGTGCGTTCGATGCCGCAAAAAAAATCGGCATTAAAACGATTGCCTTCACCGGTGGCACCGGCGGAAAAATCGTCGCGCTGTCGGATTACACGCTGCTGATTTCCAGCTCATCGCATACCCCGCGGATTCAGGAAGGGCACGAGCTGATGATGCACCTGATCTGCGAACGTGTTGAAGAACTCATGGAAGGCTGAATCATCGGTGCGCGTTTGGTTTTCCAGACTCAGTTTACTTATTCTCCCTTTAGCGGCCCTGCTGTTATACGGTTGCGTCGGGATGTCCAACGGCAAACCGCCCGGGCCTTGGCACGAAGCCTACGAGCCGATTGAAGACGCCGAAACCGAGGCCTTTCTCTTCCAATCTCTGGAAAAAGCAAAGGCGCAATTTGGCGAGCCGATAGTTCCGGTGAATGAGGTGCTGTTCCGGCGATCCCGAAAAACGGAGGAAGCGCGTCAATACCGTCTTGGAGAAGATTTTTCGCTGACGCAGTGCATCGATCCGACCAATGGTGTGTTTGTTATATACATCGGGGTTGATCCAGACCATCCGAACTATTATCCGTTGCTCGGCCACGAATGCGCCCACCTGATCAATGCGAAAATCACCGATTGGTATATGGAAGGCATCGCCACCGTTTTTTCCGAGCAGGTCTGCGAGGAATCCGGCAAGGAGTGGGGCAACTGGAAGCGGCATTTTTCGCGTTCTAGAAAAGATCCCTATGGCTTGTCGTATCGCATGATGAAAGATTTGAAGGCAGAATTTTCTGTCGAATATCCACAGCTGATTCAATATACGATGCCTAATGGAAATGGGTCTGAATGGTTGCATATCGATATTGATGCCTGGCTGAATACACTGTCCATACCGCAGCAGGATATCGCTTTGGATATCATTGAACCCCATGTCCGGGTTTTGCACCGCCAGATTAATGAACAGTATGGGTTTTCTATACCAGCTGCATTGCAGTAAAGGAGCTCGTCATGCCGATGATACATCTGAAAAGTTCTCGCACCATTCCAGCAGACCTGCTTAAAGAGATTTCGGCAATGCTGGCCGAAACCATCGGCAAGCCGGAAAAATATGTGATGGTGGTTGCGGAAACTGCCGAACTCATGATGTCCGGCACCCCCGGTCAGGCGGTCTATGCCGATGTCAAAAGTCTGGGAGGCTTAAGCCCCGTGGTGAATCATGAAATCACGATGAAGCTCTGTATTCTGTTCAACGATCATCTCGGCATTCCCGGCGACCGCATCTTTGTGACCTTCCAATCATTGGAACGCGACCACTGGGGCTGGAACGGCTCAACCTTCGATTAGAGCACAATCTGCCGCAGAACGGTATAGGCGGCCCCGTCAGGATTCAGCTCGCTTTTGATAATCTGGACGGAGCGCACCTCCTGGGTTCCAAAGTCTGTTTCCCGGTCTTTTTCCAATGCCTGGAAAAGCGGTTCGAGATGATCCAACGATTTAAACCGGCCAAGGGTGAGATGCGGGCGGAAGGTTTTTCCGTGGAATTCGATTTCGGCGGTTTTAACCGCCGAAACTACCTTTTGCTGCAGCTCCATAAGCGCCGGATATTCGGCAATTCCGGCCCAGATCACACTTGGGCGCGATCGCCTTCCAAAAACACCCGTCCCCTGAATTTGTAAAGGGAACGGTTCCAACCCCTGGAAGTTTTTACCGAGTGCTTTTTCCAGAGGTTGGAACTTGGAGAGGGGAACCTGCCCGAGAAAAGTCAGGGTAAGATGCATGTTTTCCGGCTTCACCCAGCGTACATCCGCGCCCGTATGGAAGAGCTTTTGCTGCAGATCAGTCAGTTTCGTACGAATTTCGCTGCCAATGTCGATGGCAATAAAGGCCCGTATAGATTCCATTTGAAAACCTTTCCGTTGTAGAGCACTATGCGAATCGTCATGGTGGAAATAATAAAAGATGATATCACGACGCTGAAGGTCGACGCAATTGTCAACGCCGCCAACCATACGCTGTTGGGGGGCGGGGGTGTGGATGGTGCTATTCACCGTGCCGCCGGTCCGCGGCTTCGGGCGGAGTGTGCGATGGTGGGCGGGTGCCCGACGGGGTCGGCCAAGCTGACGGAAGGGTATGACCTGCCGGCGCGGTTTGTGGTTCATGCCGTTGGGCCGGTGTGGCGCGGTGGGGACGAGGGCGAGGACGAATTGCTGGCCTCCTGCTATCGGAAGGCCATGCAGCTGGCAGAAGAGCACCGGATCGACTCGATCGCTTTTTCCTGCATCAGCACCGGGGCTTATGGCTTCCCGTTCGAACGGGCCTGCGGCATTGCGCTGAGTGAAATTTTCCGGGCATTGGATGAGGGCAGCCGCGTCAAGCAGGTCTATTGCGTTTGCTTCTCCGACGACGATTTCGAGATCTACGACCGGATCCTATCTACTTTCGGGCAATAATTCATCCTTCCTGCCGGTGTGGCAAGGCCGGCGCCAATAGTTTTCCAGAGGTTGGAAGTTTGTGTTCATTCTCCATGGTCTTTTTGCGGCATGTCCTCTAACGTCTCCACTTGTAGTTCCAATTTCGTGCCATGCGCCAAAAATCAGCAGTTCATTTTTGAATGGGTTGGATGTAGATAACAAGGAGAGTAAAGATGGAAAACGAAGTTCCAGAACGGGAAGAAGAACATGCAGGGGAAACATCAGCTCCAGTTACAGAGGCAGCACCCGTATCGCAGGTTGTCGAGCTTACCAATGAACAAAGAACATTTGCGCTCTGCGCATATCTAATTCCGGTGGTAACCAGCTCAGGCTTTATTGCCCCTCTCATTATATGGCTGTTGAAAAAAGGGGAGGATTCATACATCGAAAATCATGCCAAGGAAGCGCTCAACTTTCAGATTACGTTTATGATCGCTGTCTTTGTTGCATGGCTGAGCTTCTTTGTAATCATTGGTGCACTATTGTTCCCGGCGGTCATAATCACCTATTTTGTCATCTCCATCATTGCCAGTATCAAAGCGTATAAGGGCGAGGAATACAACGTTCCGCTCTGCATCCGCTTTATAAAATAACCTGCCTAGATCCTATCGAATGGATCAACCTTGCGCTGCCGTTTCCAATCATTGGAAACGGTGGTGCGTAGAGGGTGGGATTGACTCTCAAAGTCGGCGGTGTGAGGTTTTGACGTTCTTTCAATTTCTATGGACGAAATCTAACCACCTTCGGGTAGTAGCGTATCAATCTCGCCGGAAGCAATGATCTGCTCCATTTTGCGCCAGCCGCCGATGTGACGGTTGCCGATGAAAATCTGGGGTACAAATTCCACGGGGCCGCCGCAGCGGGTGTACATTTCGCGGGTGTGTTCCGAGTCGACAAATTCATCCGCGTCCGCATCGTATTCAATCGCATAGGCGGTGAAGGTAATGCCGCGTTTATGCAGGAAATCGATGGCTTCAGTACAGAGTCCGCAGACTTTCGAATAGTATACGTGAACAACGGGCTGTTTTACCATTTGAGCAAAATCCCCGCATTGTACGATGTTCCATCGAAGTAAGTGCCATCCAGGTCGTTGTATCTGATTTCCGCCATAACACCAACCAGTACGAACGTGGCCTCAATCCCCACCTGCGCAAAGTAGCCGGGGCCGTTATCAAAACCAGGGAGATCCGAACTCATAAAATAATAGCCTGCTCCCACGCCGGCGTATGGAGAAATCATGAACGGAAGGCGTGCATTGATGGAGACGTCCAGCGGAATCATATCGGTGTTGATGTCATTAAAGTTAACATAGCCGCCGCGTAGTTCGGCCGCTCCGAATCCGAGAAATGTTTTCTTCAGACGCAGTCCGGCGCCGGTTCCTTCAGTGTCGGCATCCCAGTAGGTGCCGTAGGCGGTGAGGCTGGTATCGGCAGGTGATGAGCAGGCGAGCAGGGCCATGGCGGATAATAAGGTCAGTACTGTACGTTTCATAATTACACATCCTCAGTTTAATTTCTGGAGGAGTCTAGCCATCGCCATAATCAGGTTCCAGCTCAATGATTCGGTAAGTGGGCAGGGTTTCGTTGAATTTGAAGCGTTCCTCGGTCTTTTTAAAAACACGCATCGGTTGAAGTTTCGGGAGGTACTTCATTTTTGAGGGCCAAATGGGGTGATTGAAGGACGATTAGCCTTTATTTTTCCAAGGTTTGGATAGACTATTCACGGGTTTTAGGCACTTTTTGGGAAGAGGTATAGCAATGGCAGCAAAGCGTAAAGGGCTCGGGCGTGGACTCGATGCATTGATTAAAGACGGATCCACCGCCAAAGCAAAGGCTGTGACAAAGAAGGCACCGGTTAAAGCGATGCCGACAGCCGCTCCGGATAGTGGTGGTGTTCGCGAGGTTCCCGTTTCCAAAGTGGTGGCCAGTCCATGGCAGCCGCGCAGTGTATTTGATTCCGAGGCTCTCACCGAGCTGGTCGAATCCGTCAAAGTTCATGGCGTGCTCCAGCCGCTATTGGTTCGTACGGTCGGAACGAAGTTTGAACTGATTGCCGGCGAACGCCGTCTGCGGGCTGCGCAGGCCGCCATGTTGACCAAGGTGCCGGTGATTGTAATCGAGGCAACCGACGAAAAGGCGCTCGAAATTGCGCTG
>JAROBA010000061.1 GCA_029432815.1 Pontiellaceae bacterium B1224
GCGTCGCCCTCCATACATTCTGCTCGTGCGCCGTGAACTATCTTTCAAAGGTGTTGGGCTTGTTGAATCGCGGGCTGCCTTATAGTCTCTTTCGATCCTATTTTCGTGAACTGTGGGTGGGACCGTGTGGCTTTAATGCCTGGAAAGATTACAACTATGCCGAGCGAAGCAGATACCAGGGCAAACTTTATTGATCCCGCATCGAACCGCTCCCCATGTGCCGCTCCATCGCAAACGGGCGGGACGCCCGTTTTACTTTTCGTGGCATGGGCATCTTGACCATGTGCCGCACAGCTCCACACTTTGGATGCCGCCAGAAGTCGGCGATACAACGTACCGCCTGCATCTTGCGGGCATCCCTCGGAGCAAAAAGGTTAAAATCAAACTGAAGTTGGTATATAAATGCTTTTTAAACAGCAGCGCCGTTGAGATGGCAAATAGAAGGGACGCGGAATGAATGAAGGATTGATTCGATGAATGAAACGGAAGCCAAATTGGCGTTGATCGGTGCCGGGGTGGGGGGATTTTGCGATGAGCACTTGAACCTGCAGGCCGAGGAACCTTTGGAGGCGTTGTTCCTTGCCGCCGTCGAGTGCGAGGCTCTGAACCTGCTACGCGGCGACCCAGATGTGTGGGCGGCTTTGGTGGTGGGCACCTCGTAGAAGCTGGTGAGGACGAAGAAGGCTTCGAACAGGACGAGTTCGGGTAGCAGTACCTTGGTTTCACCTCGTTCGACTTTTTCGAAAAAGGAATAGACGCCTTTGAATTTCGGTTTGATGGTTTCGGGATCTTCGACCAAGTAGCGGATGATGACGTTGGTGTCGATCAGGCTATGTTTCACGGGTCATCCCTTTCGCAAAAGCTTCGTGCATCTGTTTGCGGGAGGGGAATGACTTACTTTTCGCGTATGCGGAAAGTGAGCCGGCCAGCTGTACTGTTTCTGATTCGGCTTTCTTTAGTTCAATGCAGGCGCGGTTGGCATCCAGCTTAACATCGAGCATGTCGCCGACATTCAGGCCGAGTTCTTTCCGGATGGGGGCAGGGATAACGATCTGCCCTTTATTGAATAGTTTCATCAGCATAAGGCCTCCTTGAATCTGCAAGATGGTATGTCGTTTGGCTTATTTGTCAAACTTCATAGGTTGCTGAGCGAACCGTGAGGTAATTTTTTGCAACAGAATCCATGGTTCCAACGTCTGGAACCGGTGGCACGGGTACTTTTTACGGATTCCGTATTACTCATTACTTCCAATGGTTGGAAATGTGGTTTATCAATACAGCCACTTCTTAAGAGGATTTTGATGAAACGTTCGAATTTAATGGTCGGCTTGCTCAGCGTGCTGGTGGTGTTTTGCGTCGCTGCGGCTTTTAAGGCGGCTTATACCGTCGTGATTCCGCTGATGATTGCCTGGCTGCTGTCCTATATCTGCGGGCCTGTAGTGAACTGGCTGGTGCATAAGAAAGTACCCTTGGGTTTGGCAGTTCTGGTGGTGTTGGTGCTGGTGTTGGTTATCTGCTATTTCTGCGGAACCTTCCTCTACGGGCGCGTGGTTGATGTGCTGGCGGAATCGCCCAAATATGTGGCTCAGCTGAATGCCATCTATCGGGACGCTACGTCCGGGCTGAAAATACCAGAGGACTATCTGGCCAACATTAACTGGACGGAAAAACTCGGGCCGAAATTGGCCGCACTTTCCGGCTCGCTTGCTTTCTTTATGGGTAACTTTCTTAGCAAACTGTTGTTGGTGCTGATCTTTCTGGTCTTCATGCTGCTGGGAAAACCGTATTTCAAATACAAAATGGCAGCGGCCTTTCCGGTGGATCGGGCCACGCAGTTTACCGAAATGACCACTTCGATCTCAAAACAGATCGGGCAGTATCTCGTGGTTAAAGTGGCGATCAGCGGCACAACAGGTGTTTTGGTCTGGCTTACTCTAACGCTGCTCAAGGTTGAGTTTGCGCTCACGTGGGGGGCACTGGCATTTTTCCTGAATTTTATTCCAAGCATTGGATCCATTATCGCTTCGGTCCCGCCGATTCTGCTGGCGGTGGTTCAGTATTATCCATCGATCTGGACGCCGATATTAACCGCCGTGGTGCTGTTGCTGATCCAAATGACAATGGGCAATGTGATTGAACCGAAGATTATGGGCGACAGCCTGAACCTCAGTCCGGTTGTCATCCTGCTCTCTCTGGTATTTTTCGGATGGATGTGGGGGATGGTCGGCGCGCTGCTTTCCGTGCCGATAGCCGCTGCCATAAAAATTGTGTGCGAAAATATCGACGCGCTTAAACCAATCAGTATCTTGATGGGCTCTGGCAAAAGCCTGTGGAAAGAAACGCATGAAAACTAAAGGATTGACCGTGGAACTACCTGACCTTTTTAAAAGACCTGAAGTAAAAGAATCCATTGCACTCGCGCTTCGCGAGGATCTCGGCGATATCGGAGTCGATGTCACCACCGAATCACTTGTTTCGGCGGAGGCGTATGCCGAAGCGCATCTGGTTGCTCGCGAGGCCTGCATTATTGCCGGCGTCGGTGTGGCGAAAGAAGTGTTCCTTCAGGTGAATCCCGATCTGGAAGTCGAAGCCTGTGTTGTGGATGGCGATAAAGTTGAAGCCATGACGAATGTGCTGATTATTAAAGGTTCCGCGAAAAGCATCCTGACGGCCGAGCGCACGGCACTGAATTTCATTCAGCGCATGTGCGGTGTTGCCAGCATTACAGCCCAATATGTCAAGGCGGCCGACAATGCGGATGTCAGTCTGCTCTGCACCCGGAAAACCACTCCGTTGCTGCGCCCGTTCGAGAAATATTCCGTTCGCTGCGGCGGCGGGGTAAACCACCGTTACGGCCTATTCGATGCGGTACTGATCAAGGACAACCATCTCCATTCGTGGGAGCGCACGCACGGAATCGGGGTCGGCGAAGCCGTCGCTGCCGCCCGCGCCAAATATCCGGATCTCAAGATTGAAGTGGAAGTCGATACGGTTGAGCAGTTGAAGGAATCGCTCGAAACGAAACCCGACTGGGTGTTGCTCGACAATATGCCGCCGCCCGTGCTCCGCGAATGTGTGGCGCTGTGCAAGGGTATCTGCAAAACCGAGGCCTCCGGCGGAATTAATCTGACCACCATTTACGACATTGCCCAAACCGGTGTCGATGCCATCTCCGTCGGAGCCCTTACGCACTCCGCCCCTTCCGTCGACCTCGCCCTCGACTTTGTTGAATAAAGATTATTAACCACGGAGACACTGAGAAGGGGAGTTTTAAAATCTGTTCTCTCTGTGCCTCTGTGGTGAAGAAAATGAATACGATGCTCGTAATAGATATCGGCAATACCAGCACCTCGATGGGGTATTATCGGAATGGTAAAGTAACTTCGGTGGGGCGGTGTAAATCGCGTTTCCAATCCTTGGAAGAAGTTGCTCCGCTGATTACTAAAAAGCCGGTGGGTGCGGTAGTGATTGCCTCCGTCGTTCCGCCGGTGAATGCCCGTTGGAAAAAGGCCGTCAAAGCAAGCGGGCTTCCTGCTCCGTTGTTCATTTCGTGCGAGCTGGAACTGGGTATTCCCGTCGATTATCCCAAGCCTGAAAAAATCGGTGCGGACCGGCTGGCGAATGCGGCTGCGGCTGCGCGCCTGCTCGGAACGCCATCAGTCGTGTGCGATTTCGGAACCGCGCTGACCTTTGATATTCTGGATGCCGGGCGGGGATATATCGGCGGAATTATCTGCCCCGGGCTGCCACTGATGTTTGACTATCTCGCCGAGAAAACGGCATTGCTGCCCCATGTGGAGCCGTCGAAAACCAAAGCGGTGGTGGGGCGCAATACCAAACAGGCCATGCAGATTGGCGCCCGTCTGGGCTATCGCGGCATGGTGCGTGAAATTCTCCAATCATTGGAAAAGGACTTCGGCGTGAAGCAGCTGCCGGTCTGTTGCACCGGCGGGTATGCCAGCTGGATTTTCAAGGACTGGGATATTCCAGCAACCATCGATCCGAAGCTAACCCTGAGAGGGATCGGCATTATCGGCGAACTGAACCTGAACGACTGATTCTTCAGAAACGATTACCCGGCAGTCTGTTGCTTTCAGCGGCGCCTTCTTGACGTCCGTCTTGGATTTGAGTATTAGTTGATCAACGTTCAACGTGAATTCATTTACAGGAGGCATGCCGATGTTGGTTGGTGTTCTGAAGGAAGTGCTGCCGGGTGAAAATCGAGTGGCCCTTATTCCCGCGACCGTGTCCGTGCTGAAAAAGGCGGGGCTGGAGGTTGCGGTTGAGCAGGGGGCCGGTTCCGGTGCCTTTATCTCCGACGAAGCCTATGCCGAGGCCGGCGCGAGTGTGGTGTTGTCCGACGAGATTTTCCAATCATCGGAAATCCTTTTCAAGGTCCGCCCGCCCGAGGCGTCGGAAGTGGAGCGGATGAAAGACGGGACCACGCTCGTCTGCCTGATGGATGCGTTCTTTCGCGCCGACCTGATGCAGCAGCTTGCGCAGAAAAACATCAGCGGGTTCGGGCTGGAATTTGTTCCGCGTATCACCCGGGCCCAGAGCATGGATGTGCTCAGTTCCATGGCCGCGATTGCCGGCTACCGTGCGGTGATCGAAGCGGCCGAGCTTTTGCCGAAATATTTCCCGATGCTGATGACCTCCGCCGGGACCATTAAGCCGGCCAAGGTTTTTGTGATTGGTGCCGGTGTGGCCGGACTGATGGCGATTGCCACCGCCAAACGACTGGGCGGTGTGGTGGAAGCCTACGATACGCGCCCCGCCGTGAAGGAACAGGTGGAAAGCGTCGGCGCGCGGTTTGTGGAGTTCGATCTTGAAACCGCCGATTCCGAAGATAAAGGCGGCTATGCCAAGGCGCAGTCGGACGACTTTTATAAAAAGCAGCAAGAGCAGATGATGGCCAAAGTGGTGGCGGTGGATGTGGTGATTACGACGGCCGCGATCCCCGGCAAAAAATCGCCCGTGCTGATCACCGACGATATGCTGGCGGGTATGAAACCGGGATCGGTCATTATTGATTTGGCGGCCGAACGGGGCGGCAATACGGAAGGGGCTGTTGCCGGTGAGGTTGTTGAAAAGCACGGCGTTAAAATTGTCGGCTATACCGATTATCCCTCCCGCTCATCGGTACACGCTTCGCAGCTGTTTTCAAAAAATATTTCGACGTTCCTTCTGAATATGGTGAAGGAGGGCGCATTTGAAATTGATCTGGAAGATGAAATTGTGAAAGGCGCTCTGCTGACGCATCAGGGCAGCGTGGTTCACGAAATGATCAAGCCGTTGATTCCACAAGGTGGAACGGAATAAGGGATTATTGGATGAATGGATTGTTGGATTCCTGGAAGGGTGCGGTGGCATGTGTTGTCACAACCATCCAATCATCCACCACTCCACACATCCGCCAGCGCAGCTGGCTAAAAGGAGTTTAACTATGGAAGCATTGATTGGTGCATTAACCATTTTTGTTCTGGCCGTCTTTGTGGGCTACGAAATTATCACCAAAGTCCCGCCGACCCTGCACACGCCGCTGATGAGCGGCTCCAATGCCATTTCCGGCATCACAATCATCGGGGCCATTCTGTGTGCCGGTGCGGGCGATGAGGGTAACTTTTTTTCCGCCCTGCTCGGCTTCCTTGCGCTCGTCATGGCGATGATCAATATCGTTGGCGGATTTCTCGTGACGGACCGCATGCTGCACATGTTCAAAAAGAAAAAGGATTAACCCATGGAATGGATCAATTTAGCTTATCTCGTTGCATCCATTCTTTTCATCTACGGATTGAAAGGGCTGGGCTCTCCTAAAACCGCAGTGCGCGGAAACATGCTCGGTGCCGTCGGGATGCTGGTTGCGGTGGTGGCCACGCTGGTGAATAAAGAAGTGCTGAGTTTCGGCTGGATCATTGCGGGTATGGTGGTGGGCAGTGCAATCGGAGCCTATATTGCCCGTACGATTAAAATGACCGCGATGCCGGAAATGGTGGCGTTGCTGAATGGTTTTGGCGGCGCGGCTTCGATGCTGGTGGCGCTTTCACAGTTCATTATTGCACCGGAATATTTACACAGCCCAACCTGGCTTTCCGCTCTGATGTTGAGTGCGCTGATCGGCGCGGTCACGCTGACCGGCAGTCTGGTGGCCTGGGCCAAACTGCAGGGCTTTGCAGAAAAGGCCATGAAAATTCCGCATCAAAACCTGCTGCGGGTGGTGTTGACATTGGTGACAGTGGTATTGGCCGGTCTATTTATCTGGCAGGGATCCGGATTGATTCTGTGTCTGCTGACCGCCTCGGCGCTGGCCCTCGGTATTCTGTTGGTCATTGCGATTGGCGGGGCGGATATGCCGGTGGTGATTGCGCTGCTGAATTCCTATTCAGGGCTTGCGGCAGCGGCAACCGGGTTTGTGCTGATGAATAACGGACTGATCATCAGCGGTTCGCTGGTGGGGGCGTCGGGCATTATCCTTTCAAAAATTATGTGCAAGGCGATGAACCGTTCGTTGAGTTCCGTCCTGTTCGGCGGGGCGATGGTGAGCGACGAACAGATGGCTTCGATTCCAGGCAAGGAATTTTATGAAGGCAAGGTGAAGAGTTGCGGGCCGGAAGAGGTGGCGATGCTGCTGGAGGATGCCCGGAAGGTGGTCATTGCGCCGGGATACGGACTGGCGGTGGCGCAGGCGCAGCATGTGACGCAGGAGCTTGCCAACACTCTGGAGGCGCGCGGGGTTGATGTCTCGTTTGCCATTCACCCCGTGGCCGGCCGTATGCCGGGCCATATGAATGTGCTCCTTGCTGAGGCTGAAGTGCCCTACGACAAGCTCATTGAAATGGATAACATTAATCCGGAATTCTCCCAGACCGACGTAACGCTGGTGCTCGGCGCCAACGATGTCACAAATCCCGCTGCGCGGGACGATGCCTCCAGCCCGATTTTCGGTATGCCGATTCTCGAGGTCGATAAATCCAAAACGGTAATTGTCATTAAGCGCAGTCTGAGCCCCGGTTTTGCAGGCATTCCGAATCAGCTGTTTATCAACGATAATTCGCTGATGCTCTACGGCGATGCCAAGGCGGTTCTGCAGGATCTGATTCGCGCTGTGCAGGAGTTATAAAAAATGGCAATCAATGAGTCCGATTCATGATTTTATTTTTGAACAGGATACGTTGAAAGGGGCTCCAATATTTGGAAATTATGAGCGAGCAGGCTTCCAATTAACTGGGCAACTAGTATTATCTGCTACGATTTCAACGAACAAAGGACCAAATTTATGACAGCAACGCATAGCCTGATCAACCAACTGATCCAACTGCAGGAACTGGTTGTGGCCAATATGCAGAAAAAAGTCTCTCAGCCGAATGCCCGGCTGGATGAGCTGACCAAATCGATTAAATCGTTAAGTGAAGATCTGCCGCAGGACATCAAATCGCATTTCAACCGGTTGCTTACGAAGCATCCGGAAGCCATTGTCCCGGTTGCACACGAGCTGTGCAGCGGATGCGGCATGGGGCTGACTAAAAGTATGGTTCAGGCCGTGCATCTGTCGAACGAGCTGAACCGATGTCCGAACTGTGCACGCTTTCTCTACTATCCGGAACAGCTGGTTGCCCGCGAGCGGGTGAGCCGATCCTATGGCGAAGCACGCAAGACCGGGATTTCCCGATTCACCTCGCCGGAATTAATGGTGGTTCCGCTCAAAGGAACAACGGGCGAAGAGGTGCTTGCTGAAATGTGCACCCGCATGCAGGAGGAAGGTTTTGTTGAGGATGGAGCGCATCTGCTGGATCTTTCGCTGCAGCGCGAAGCCATCATCAGCACGGCCGTTGATAACGGGCTGGCTTTTCCGCACGTTCGCGGAGTGGAAGGCGGCGGGCTTTCCATGGTGGTGGGCATCAGTAAAAAGGGCGTCAAATTCGGTGGACCCGGCCGGACCCTGACGCGCATCTTTTTCTTTGTGGTGATTCCAACGGCGACCAGTGCATTCTATCTGAAGCTGATTTCCGGTTTATCGCGGACGTTCCGTGAAAAAGAAGCGCGGGAATTGCTGCTGGAATGTAAAACGGAAGACGACCTCTGGAAGGCGCTGATTAAGACCACCCGAAAGATATTTAAATAGCCGCGCTTTATCGTGCAGTAAAAAAGGTCGGCTCAGTCGGCCTTTTATTTTATAGCCTTCACTGATATGACAACGATCTACGACATTGATTCAATTGAGGAACTTCGTGTCCGAAATGCGGTTCAGCCGCATCGAATAAAACGGTTTCGCAACGCACTGTTTAAAAGTTCCAATGATTGGAACGAGGCGCTTGAGACCTTGCCGGAAGCGGCGCGCGCGGATTTTGATCGGACCATCACTTTCCAATGTCTGGAACTGGCGGAACGCCATGATTCTGAGATCGACGGGGCGAGCAAGCTCATTTTCAAAACGCACGATCATCATCTGATCGAAAGCGTCATTCTGCGCCCGAAAACCGGCCGGACCTCGATCTGTATTTCATCGCAGGTCGGGTGCGCGTGCTACTGCAGCTTCTGCGCAACAGGGAAAATGGGCTTTACCCGGAACCTGACACAGGCTGAAATTCTGGATCAGGTCACGCAGGCCAATCGAATGCTCCGCCCGGAAGACCGGACAATCCGCAATGTGGTTTTCATGGGCATGGGCGAGCCGCTGCTGAATATGGATCACGTTTTTTCGGCGGTTGATTTTCTGCGACAGCCCTCATTGTTCAACCTTTCCGACGCCCGAATCACGGTTTCCACGGTGGGCATTCCGGATGCAATGGAAACGTTCATCGAAACCTATCCCGACATGCAGCTGGCGTTGAGTCTCCACAGTGCCCGGCAGGAGGTGCGGCAACGCATGATGCCGCAGGCGCGAACCTATCCGTTGGAGCAGCTCCGCGAAACGCTGGTTGCGGCTTCCAAACATGGGAAGGTGATGATTGAATATCTGATGCTCGCCGGTGTGAATGACCGGGAAGAGGATTTCCAGGCATTGGAAGAATATTTGAAGGGGCTTCCGGTTCATATTAATCTGATCCCCTATAATGAATATCCGGGCAGTAATCTGCAGGGAACGCCGGAGCCGGAACGCAAGGCTTTCGGCGAGCGGTTGAAAACCGCCGGATTTGATACCACGCTGCGCTATTCCATGGGCTCGGACATCGCCGCTGCCTGCGGCCAGCTGGTGCAGCATAAACAGAAGGAAGCGCTCCTGTGAATAGGCTGATCCTTTTTCCGATGTGTAAAAGAGACTTGTCCGCAATATCGTCCGGTTGGTAGACTGCCATCATGCCACTATCCCATTACCTGAAAGCGAATCGCGTGTGTGTACTGCAGGGGCAGACGCCGGAGAGCGCGATTAATGAACTGGTCGGGTTAATCTGCCGCGATCGGACGGATCTTTCCCATGAGCAGGTTCTTGCCGCCGTGCTTGAGCGCGAGCGCGATGTCGGGACCCAGATCAGTCCCCGGTTGGCGCTGCCGCATGCCCGACTTCCAAACGTAGGGTCGCCCGTCATGGCCGTAGGTCTCAGTTCCGGGGGCATCGTGTGGGGAGGAGGAACCATCGATCGCAGCGTGCGTCTGGTCATTCTTCTGCTCGGCGATGAAGCGCACCCGAACGCACTGCTGACGGCGCTGGCCACGTTGGCCAGAATATTTTCGCCGGAAGATGCGCAGCGCGGCATCCTGTCGGCAGCCACTCCCGAAACTCTGTTCCAGGCATTGGTGGACCACGTTAACAGCGATGGAACCGCTACGGACCCAGGACGCCAGGCGGCGCTGGAAACTGTGTATGCATCCGCGTGTGTACTGGCGGAAAAAACAAACGCGGACCGTCTGCTGGTGATGGCGGAACAACGTGCCGATTTTAATTTTATTTCAAATCAGCCGGCGCCTTGCTGCACGCTTCTGACGATGAATCCCCGCCGAAAGCTTTCCGGCCCCGACGTTCCTTTCGACCATGTGCTTGAAATTCCGCTGCAAGGATTGAAGCCGCACTATGCGCTGGATTTTGCTCTGCTGATGGCTGTTTCGCGCGGCATGGTGGGGCAGCACCATCGTGTGGTCTGCCTCTATGGCAGCGTGGATGCATCGCGGCTCGATACCATTCGTGTGCTGAACGTCGGGCAGGATTTGCACATTCCGCTTTCGCTGGGCGACGAACTGGAGTCGGGTGAAATTGATTTTCAGGTATTGTTGCGGGTATTCACACTGGCCACCGAGCTGGCTCGCGAAGGGCGCGAGGGCAAACCGCTGGGCACCCTTTTTGTGCTGGGCGACTATGCGAACGTACAGGATTATTGCCACCAGATGGTGATCAATCCATTCAAGGGCTATGGCGATGAAGAGAAAAATATTCTGGACCCGAGCCTGGCCGAAACCGTGAAGGAATTTGCCCACATCGACGGGGCGTTCATCGTGCGCGGTGACGGTGTGATTATGGCCGCCGGGAGTTTTATCCGGGCCGACGAAATGGGGGACCGACTGGAGGGCGGGCTTGGTGCCCGCCACACCGCTGGCCAGGCCATCACGGCCAGCACGAAGGCGCTCTCGCTGGTGCTGTCGGAATCCACCGGTACGCTCACGCTCTACAAGAACGGTCGCTGTGTGCTCACTCTGAAGCGGGGCAACGGCTGACCCGGCGTCAGCAAACGCCCGAGCTTCAGTCGATGTTCTGCAACATTGCGGAAAACACACCGGGGAGTTCATCTACGCTCGCGGCCAGAAGGATTTCGCGGGCGTCCGGGCAGTGTGACATTTTTGCGATGGCCCGTAGCAGGTCCAGTCGCACATGCCCCTCGACTTCGGCGGGGGAGAGCAAAAGAAAAAGGAAGTGAACCGGCAGTCCGGCGGGGGCGTTTCATCCTAGGTTCATTCAATGCCGCTGCGTGTGCGCGCGCATGCCATGCACTTCCCCTCCTGGCTCTCAATCCATCCGTATCAGGCTTCTGCTTCTTTTACAGATTGGCGAATGGTTTGGATGGCGTCGCGCACGTTCAGCAGGGTTTTGGACATCAGTGCGGCATGAGCGGCGTTTTCAAGATCAACGAGGTTTTGAGTTCTGAGATAGTGACTGACGACGGCGGCCTGTCCTATATTGAGGCTGAGGTGCCGGATTCCCATCCCGACCAGCAGGCACGCCAGTGCCGGCTCACCTGCCACTTCACCACACACGGAAACGCGGATGTTGCGTTGTTTCGCTGCCTGTGCAACCCAGTGGATGGCCTTGAGTATAGCGGGGTGCAGTCCGTCGGCACTGGCGTTGGAGCCGGGCAGCTCGCGATCGCCGGCGAGCATGTACTGGGAGAGGTCGTTGGTTCCGATAGATACAAAATCCGCATGATCCAGAATGGAGTCAATTTCAAAGACGGAGGAGGGGGTTTCGATCATTGCTCCGACGGATAAAATGCCTTTTGCCTTCTCGGATGCCGCGAGGGTTCGTACCAGTGCGGTGGCACGCTGAAGCTCTTCGCCATCCAGCACCATGGGGAACATCACTTCAATTCCGGGATATTTTTGGTGCGCGCGGATGATGGCGCGCAGCTGGGTTTGGAGCATGTGCCCTTCTTCCAGTGAGTAGAGCAGGCCACGCTGATTATCGAGTTCCCTGCGTTTGGACGACTGAAGAAAGAACGAAGGATATTTGTCGCCGCCAAAGTCCATGGTCCGGATGATGAGTGGTTTGCCTTTCATTCGGTGCGCCGCAGCGCAGTACGCACGATAGTGCTGTTCCAACGTGGGCCGACGGCGGGATTGCAGGAAGAGGTATTCGGAGCGGAACAAGCCAATGCCGTCAATAGGGTGGCCCTGATCTATATCCAGCTCTGCGGTGGATCCCAGATTGGCGTGCAGGAAGATTCGGATACCGTCTTTGGTGGAGCAGTCCGCCATCTTCCGACTGCGAAGGGCTTTCATCCTTTGCTGGTATTGCCTCTGAACGTTTGAAAAACGGGATAAATATGCGCCGGTTGGCGACGCCACAACCGTGGCGTTTTCGGCGTCAACGAGTACCCGCTCTCCGCTCTGGAGAGTTTCGGTCGCTTCTTCGATCCCGGATACTTTGGGAATGCCCAGAGCGCGGCAGAGTATGCTTGCGTGGGAGGTTCTTCCGCCGGTTTCTGTGATGATGGCCACCACGTTGTCCCGGTTCAGCGCAAAGGTGTCCGAGGGCAGCAGATCCTTGGCCACAACAACGGTATCGGGAGGGATGCGCCCGAGTTGGGGGGAACCGCGCTGCCCCGGAGCTTTAAGATGTCCGAGAAGCCGCATTTCAATATCGGCCATATCCTTGGTCCGTTCGCGGAGATATGGAAGACTCGCCGCCTTGAGCTTTTCGATCACGCTCGCCAGTTCCTCATGGATCGCATATTCGGCATTGCTGCATGCCTGGGCAATTCCTGTGTGTATGCGCTGTGTGAAATCAGGGTCCTTCAGCATCATGATGTGCGCATCGAAGATCGCGGCTTCGGACTCTCCCAGTTCATGCAGCACGCGGATCTTCAGGACTTTCAGCTCTTCTTCGGCCAGCGCGACCGCTTCCTCGAAGCGCCGAATTTCTCTGTCAACCCCATCCTTGCCGACGTCGAGGCGCTGGACTTCGCCGAGTTTGTTTGGAGTGTAGATGAACGCCCTTCCGTCTGCAAAACCGGGGGCCATTGCGGTGCCTTTCCACTTTTTCATCGGTATTCCTCCGGGGTTCGACGGGAGCGCGCCATCAAAGACTGCACATCTGTCATGCTTCATTTTTACCAAGACCCGATCCATCTGTCCATCCTTGGAAAATGCTGACGACATATTTGGGAAGACATCTTGTTTTATTCTTCCGTTTAATGGTGCTAAATTTTCACTTAGAAACCAGAGGGTATTTTGAATGCAAATGAAAAAAGGTTTAGGGTTTGTGGATGTGTTCTGCATCGCGTCGGGTGCCATGATCAGTTCCGGTATATTTGTACTTCCGGGGCTGGCCTATTCGCAGATCGGGCCGGCCATGGTTATTTCCTATCTGATTGCCGGGCTCCTGGCGCTGATCGGTGTGCTGAGTGTGATTGAACTCGCGACCGCTATGCCGAAGGCCGGCGGCGATTATTATTTCCTGACCCGCAGTCTCGGGCCGCTGGTTGGCACGGTGTCGGGACTGCTCAGCTGGTTTGCGCTATCGCTGAAAACGGCCTTTGCCATCTTTGGTTTGGCGGAGGTGGTGTATCTGCTGAGCGGCGGAAAGATTCCGCTGTTTGTTACGGCGGCTCCGGTGACAATTGTCTTTGCCTTCCTGAACATGCGCGGTGCCGAAGCCGCCGCAAAGTTTGAAGTGGTTCTGGTGGCACTGCTGTTTCTTCTGCTGGGCGGCTATTTTGTGATGGGGGCTCCAAACATGGAGCTTTCGCACTTTTCGCCGTTTGTCGCTGAAGAGGCAACGCTTAAATCCATTCTTTCAACAGCCGGTTTTGTTTTTGTTTCATTCGGCGGATTGCTGAAAACGGCCACAATTGCCGAAGAGGTTCGGAATCCGCGGCGTAATATTCCAGCGGGCTTCATTGCGGCAACCGTTGCAATTACACTGCTCTATGCGGTTCTGCTGATTGTAACAGTCGGTGTATTGCCGGGTGAGCAACTGGCCAATTCATTTACGCCGATTGCGGATTCAGCCCGGCTGCTGGCCGGAAGCTGGGGTTTCTGGGCCATTACGGTCGCCGCGATTCTTGCTTTTGTGACGACGGCGAATGCTGGAATTATGTCGGCCTCCCGCTATCCGCTGGCGCTGGGGCGGGATAAACTGCTTCCTCCGTTTATGGCCAAAGTGAATAAAAACGGGGAGCCGGTTGTGGCCATCGTTATGACCGCGGCTATTATTCTGGGCTCGCTCCTGCTGGATATCGAAAAGCTCGTAAAGGCCGCGTCGGCCGTGGTGATCAGTTCCTATATTCTTTCCGCTGCCGCCGTAATGGTGATGCGGCGCAGTCGGCTGACCAACTACCGACCGACGTTCCGCGTGCCCTGGACGCCCTGGCTTCCAACCTTTGGAATTATCTGTTTTTCTCTTCTGATTATAGATATGGGCATGGCGGCCGTGGAGATCAGTCTGGGCTTCGCGGTGTTCGGCGTGCTGCTCTATTTTTTCTATGGCCGCAAGCGCGCCGACATGGAATACGCCCTGTTGCATGTGGTGGAAAGTCTCACCAATAAAAATCTGACAACTGATTCGCTGGAAAAAGAACTCTACGCCGTACTGCACGAGCGCGATGAGCTGGTACACGACGAATTTGATGAAGCGCTGAAAACAGCCGTTGCGGTTGATTTGGAACCGGGTGCCGGTCCGGGGGACCTGCTGGATGTGGTTTCCCAATCATTGGAAAAGGAACTCACTCATTCTGCCGATGATATCCGTGCGCGGTTTATCGAGCGGGAAGAGCAGGGCAGTTGTGTGCTGACGCCGTTTGTAGCCATTCCGCATATCATCTGCGACGGCGAAAAGCAGTTTAAAATTATGCTGGTGCGAAGTCGGGAAGGGCTTGCTCTGGAAGAAGGCGTTGCGGTTAAGGCCATTTTCGTGATTGCGGGCAGCAGGGATATGCGCAACCTGCATCTCAAAGCGCTGGCTGCCATTGCACACATGGTTCAACATCCGGAATTTGAAAAGCGCTGGGCTTCCGCAAAGAACGAGGCACAGCTCCGCGATATTCTCCTGCTCAGTGAACGGGTCCGGATGTAGAACGATTCAGGGAGAGCCGATTGCTCGGCCTTGAAGGTGACGCGGATTACATTTAAGTCGGTGCCGAGGCGTAAAAGGGAACGTTATATTTTTGCGTAGGCTCCAACCTCTGGTTAGCCGATTTTTCTTTCAACCAGATCACCCTCAACATACTGATGAATCATAGAGGATATGAGGGTTTGATAGGGCAGCCCTTTTTCAAGGGCTTTCTTCTGGATCCCTTTTAAATCATGGTCATAAAGACGGATGGTGACTCTACGATCTTTTTTTAGCGTGTGTTCTGCAATAGCTTTGATTTCAGCTAGTTCTTTTTTGGATGGGGAAACCGTTTTGATTTCATCTCTTTCGAGTGCTTCCAAAATATCTTTTTCTTCTTTATCCAGTTTCATTTTAATCACCACTTTCCTGTTGATATTGTTTTGTGGCTTTTCTGCTTGGGATGATGGTTTTTAAGAATATGTGTTCATCATCAATTACATGGGGAACCAGATAGATATAATCATCAATGATAACGAAATATATCTTTTGTCCGGGATAATCTTTCTGATTCGGATGATCCGCTGTTTTCCATAAATCTCCTTCAGATAAATGGAAAATGATTTGTTCAAAGGAGATTTCTCTCTCTCGTTTTAGTTTTTCATTTTTCTCTGGATTCCACTCAAACTTCATGAAACCTATGTACATCTATTGTGCGCACATGTCAATTTATCTGTGGCTAACGTTACACGTGACTTTCGGTGCACATAAACTTTGACCTAATCAACCGGCGTTTTCACCGTAAAGTCCATGTGCTGGTTCGGTTTGTTTTTTATCTGATTAGCTCAGTTCCTGTTTCTACGGTGTTCGTGATCAAGCCAGGTGAATGCTCTTTTTATAATCATTAAATTTAATGTACCGAACGTTACGGGTGACCTGCCGTGCCTTGTTCTTTGCCTGATTCGATGGGCGTTTTCACGGTAAGGTCAACCCGCTGGTTATCCCTTTATTTTCTTTCCGTCAACAACGGCTAGTTCAATACTCGGATGATCCACAATCCCTGTAAAATCAGTTACTTTTTTCGATGTTGTCACGAACAGTTTTTTGAGTTTCGGTGCTATTTTGGGGAGTAAAGACAGATCCTCCATATTCCGTGATCGGTGAATTCCTAACTCACGCAACTTCGGCATTGGCTCTAGCCCCTCTAGAGATGAAGGATTTGCCCAGTTCAACTCCAGCTTTTCTATTCCATTAGGAAACGACACTCCTTTAAATGACTTGGATCGTGGTTTGTAATGCCAATAGTAGAACTCACGAATTGTGGACTCTTCCAGACCTGTGTCTTTGGCGTTCCAATGAGCAACAACAGTATGAAGATGCGAAAATCTGGAGTAATCGATTCCGGGTCTCTTCTGCATTACTCCACAATATTCTAGATTTTGAAGTGAATAGATTCCCTCGATTGAAGAAAATTCACAATCCCAAAACTATGCCTGACGGAGATGAACGAGGCTTGTAAGGAAATCGAGATTATCCTCCCAAAACTCAAAGCTAGGTGATCCGAAAATTCCGTCAAAAGATTTGGCTTGGGCGATACAGCCTTCCAACTGGTCGCTTTCGATTCCGATACTCGGTGTTATGCCCAAGTCACGTGTTACGAGATAATTGTTTTCGCGCTGAATCGGCATCTATTCTTTTCCTTGGATAACGTTTGAGATGAGGCTGAGTGCAAACAAACTTTGCTGACTCAAACGGGCGTTGTCACGATAGCCTTGTATGTTCTCATTTATCAATTTCTGG
>JAROBA010000062.1 GCA_029432815.1 Pontiellaceae bacterium B1224
CTTTTAACGAAGCCACGCCATGAAATGGTCGAGATAAAGCATCGGAGTAAATATCGTGCAGACGCAGCTTAAGGAAGTGCCATTCGGGTCAGTCCGCCTAAATCGTTCTTAGAGGCCAAAGGGAGTTCTGATGGTTGGAGAGCAGGCGGGACGCCTGTGGTAGGTACGTTTGTTTGAGAAGGAGTGGTTATGAGTGCAGTTAAATATCATAGCGGAAAATTTCCGCCTAAAACATTGGAGTGGGAAAAACTGATTCCCTTGGTGGGTCCGGCTAATGCGGCGGTGGCCCGCTATGATGGGGTATTGACGGCGGTTCCAAATGCATCGGTTTTGCTGAGCCCATTAACGACTCAGGAAGCGGTACTCTCTTCTAAAATTGAGGGAACGCAGGCGACCATGGGTGAGGTTCTGGAGTTTGAGGCCGAGGGAGGGCGAAAAAAAGTTCCGGATGAAAAGCGCGAGGATATCCAGGAGGTTTTGAATTATCGCAAAGCGATGCGTCATGCTGAAAAGATGATGGATAAGCTTCCGCTGTGTCAGCGGGTGATCAAAGAAACGCATGCCGTGCTTCTGGATGGTGTTCGAGGGCATGGAAAAGCGCCGGGGGAATACCGCCGTATTCCAAACTGGATCGGGCCGCATGGATGTCCTGTTGAAGAAGCGCGGTTCATCCCGATTTCTGCAGGCGATCTTGATGAGGGAATGGGACGTTGGGACAAATACATTAATGGAGAGGCGCCGGATCGATTGATTCAGTTGGCGATACTTCATGCTGAGATGGAGGCTTTACATCCATTTCTGGATGGTAATGGCCGTCTGGGCCGGATGTGTATTCCGCTATTTATGCATCAGGTTCAGTTGATCCATCGCCCGATGTTTTATATCAGCGCCTATTTTGAAGCGAACCGGGATGAATATTATGAACGGCTCCTTGCGGTATCGCGTGATGGTGATTGGAGCGGATGGTGCGCGTTCTTCCTGAAAGCCATTCAGCAGCAGGCGGAGCTAAACCTTGAAAAGGCCAATTCCATACTGGAACTGTATAATAGGATGAAATTGAAAATGGTGGAAATTTCACACTCCCAGTTTTCAATTCATGCGCTGGATTGGATTTTTGAGCAGCCGATATTCAACGGGTCAGATTTTATCCGTGCATCGGGAATCCCTAAAGCAACAGCGACTCGGATCCTAAGAATTTTAAAGGAAGAGAACATTATACAGGTTTGGCAGGAGGCTCGGGGTAGTAAACCCGCCGTGTATGGATATGAGGAATTATTGAATGCAGCGGAGGGCTATAAAGCGTTCAAATAAACAATTTAATTGAAAACCACACCGTATGTTGTGGTTTTCATTTTATGCCTCACTTATGCACGGCAAATGAGTTTGTGGCTCAATAATCATAAAAAATGAGTCACAATAGATTTTGTGTCTCACTAGTGAGTCGCAATGCTGTAACTGAATTATAAGCGGCGGGTTAAGGGAATGTGATATCCGGTGCGAAGAATTATGAGTGATGAGTAATGGATTTTGATATGGACGATCAGGAATGAAATTCACCGAAGCCCAATTAGAAGAAGCGATTATTGAACTCCTCGAAGCCGAGGGGTATCCGCACGTTTTAGGCGAGACGATTGATCGTCAGTCGAACGAGGTTTTGATCAAGGCCGATCTGCGGGCGTTCCTCGCCAAACAGTATGCGAAGGATGGCATTACGCCGGGTGAGATCGAGGCGGTGATCCTGAAACTGGATGCGTACTCGGCGGCGGATCTCTATGAGAGCAATAAGGCGATCATGAAGCTGGTGTCGGACGGCTTTTTGCTGAAGCGTGAAGATCACACCCAAAAAGATCTATTCATTCAGTTGATCGACTATTCTGAGCTGCCTGCTTTTCAGATGCCTAAACCGGGATCCGTAATTTCAATTGTGGCAGAGAAAGCTCCAGCCTATATTACGGGTGGAAACATCTTTAAGATGGTGAACCAGCTGGAGATCACGGGGTCGCACCTACGCATTCCGGACGGAATTCTCTACATCAATGGTCTGCCGCTGGTGGTATTTGAATTCAAGAGCGCGATCCGTGAGGAGGCAACGATTCATGATGCCTTTACTCAGTTGACGGTTCGCTACAAACGCGATATCCCCGAACTCTTCAAATACAATGCGTTCACCGTTATCAGTGATGGGGTTAATTCGAAGGTCGGCTCATTCTTCGCACCCTACGAATTCTTTTATGCTTGGAGACGTGTAGAACGCATCCCTCACCCCCAACCCCTCTCCCAAGGGGAGAAGGGAGTTAATTATAAAGGCGGGTTTTCCTATTCAGGGTTGGCCAAGAGGGCGCGTGAACTTAGACAGAAACAGACACCTGCTGAAGAGGTGATGTGGGAGTTGGTGCGGAACCGGCAATTGGCTGATTTGAAGTTTCGCCGTCAGCATCAAATTGGCCCCTATATCGTTGATTTCTTCTGTAACGAGAAAAAGCTGGTGGTTGAGTTAGATGGCAGTGCGCATGAAATTGAAGCCCAGCAGAAGAAAGATCATAAGCGTACCGCCTATCTGGAATCGTTAGGATTTTCAGTTTTACGATTCGATAACAACGATTTTCTCAATGATCCACAATCGATCCTTGAGCAAATCGCTAACCCTCACCTAAATCCTCTCCCAGCGGGAGAGGACTTGCAGACTCAGCTCCCCTCTACCTCTGGGAGAGGGGCCGGGGGTGAGGGAGTTTCTGACGCCCAAGGAATAAACTCACTCTACAGCATGGTTCAGGGGTTATTCCACCAAGCGACGCTACTAGACGTTATCAGAAACTATATTTACGTCCCGGATGTGTCGCGTCGCGAAGAAAAGATCCTGTGCCGGTACCCGCAGTATTATGCGGCGACAAAGCTTTTTCATAACATCTTCGCCCACCTAAAGCCGCAGGGTGACGGTAAGGGTGGCACTTATTTTGGGGCGACGGGCTGCGGGAAGAGTTTTACGATGTTGTTTCTTGTGCGGCTTTTGATGCGCAGTGTGGCGCTTTCGAGTCCGACGATTGTACTAATTACGGATCGCACGGATTTGGATGATCAGCTTTCAACCATCTTCACCAATGCGAAGGGGTATATCGGCGATGAGTCGGTGATCAGTGTGGAGAGCCGGGGTCAGCTGCGTGATTTGCTGAAGGGCCGCAACAGCGGTGGCGTGTTCCTGACGACGATTCATAAATTTACCGAGGATACGGAGCTGCTGACGGAGCGGGCCAATGTGATCTGCATTTCGGATGAGGCGCATCGCTCGCAGGTGAATCTGGATCAGAAGGTGGTTGTTGATCAAGAAACCGGAGTGGTTCGAAAAACCTTTGGCTTTGCGAAGTATCTGCATGACTCGCTGCCGAATGCGACCTATGTGGGCTTCACGGGCACGCCGATCGATGCGACACTGGATGTGTTCGGGCCGGTGGTGGATTCCTACACGATGACGGAGTCGGTGGCGGATGAAATTACAGTGCGGATTGTCTATGAAGGCCGTGCAGCAAAGGTGTTGCTGAATAACTCGAAGCTGGAGGAAATCGAAAAGTACTACGCGGACTGTGCGGAAGCGGGTTCGAGCGAGTATGCGATTGAGGAGAGCAAAAAGGCGTCGGCCAAGATGGGATCGATTCTGGGCGATCCGCAACGCATCGAAACGCTGGCCGCTGATTTTGTGGCGCATTACGAAAAGCGGGTGAGTGAAGGTTCGACGGTAACCGGTAAAGCCATGTTTGTGAGCAGCAGCCGTCCGGTGGCCTATGCCTTTTATAAGGCGGTGATCGCGCTGCGTCCGGAATGGGCCGAAGTGAAGGTGTGCGCGGACGGTGTGGAGCTGAGCGAAGCGGAGGCGAAAACCATCAAGCCAATGGAGCGCATCAAGATGGTCATGACGCGCGGGCAGGATGATGAAAAGGAACTTTTCGATCTGCTGGGCAGCAAGGAATACCGCAAGGAGCTGGACCGCCAGTTTAAGACGGCGAAGTCGAATTTTAAAATCGCGATCGTGGTCGATATGTGGCTGACGGGCTTTGATGTTCCGTTCCTGGATACGATCTACATTGATAAGCCGGTGCAGCGGCACAACCTGATTCAGACGATTTCGCGGGTGAATCGGAAGTTTGAGGGCAAGGGCAAAGGACTGGTAGTGGATTACATCGGCATTAAGAAGCAGATGAATCTGGCGCTGGCTCATTACTCAAAAGCGGACCAGGCCAATATCGAAGAGGTGGAGGCGTCTATCATTGTGGTGAAGGATCATCTGGATCTGTTGAGCCGGCTGTTCCACCTGTTTGACGCAAAACCCTATTTCAACGGATCACCGACCGCCCAGCTTCAATGCCTGAATCTGGCGGCGGAGTTTGTGCAGATCACCGAGAAGGTCGAAAAGCGGTTCATGGGGCTGGTGAAGCGCCTGAAGGCGGCCTATGACATCTGCAGCGGGTCCGATGATTTCACGGATGCTGAGCGCGACCACATCCATTTCTATTTAGCGGTACGCTCCATCGTCGCCAAACTGACCAAGGGCGAAGCTCCTGATACGGCGCAGATGAATGCCAAGGTGCGGAACATGATTGCCGAGGCGCTGCAGAGCGATGGGGTAGAGGAAATCTTTAAGCTCGGTGAGGACGGCGCAACGGAGATTGATATTTTTGGAGGCGACTACCTCGCCAAGATTGAAAAGATCAAACTGCCGAACACCAAAATAAAGCTGCTCCAGCAGCTGCTCAAAAAAGCGATTGAGGAGTTTAAGAAGATCAACAAGGTCAAGGGCGTTGATTTCTCCGAGCAGTTCCTGGCCTTGGTGAAAAAGTATAACGAGCGCGAAGAAAAAGATGTGCTGCGCAGTGAGGTGCTGGAAGGATTCTCTGATGAGATGATCGAACTGATTCACGCGCTCCACAGGGAAAAGGAATCCTTCGGTGAAATGGGGATCGACCTGGAAGAGAAATCCTTCTACGACATTCTGCTGTCGCTGGCGCATAAATATGATTTTACCTATCCGGAGGACAAGCTGATTGCTCTGGCCAAGGAGGTCAAAAAGGTCGTTGACGACAAAGCCAAGTACACCGACTGGAGCCGGCGTGATGACATCAAAGCCGAGCTGAAAGTTTCTTTAATTATCCTGCTGGCCGAACACGGCTATCCGCCCGTTGACCGCGACGAGGTCTACAAGGAAATCTTCGAGCAGGCGGAAAATTTTAAAAAATACAAGGGGTAGAAGGTGAGGGAACTCACTTCTTCGTGGGTTTCTTCGCGGGGCGGGATTCTTCTTTGGCGCTTTTCTGGCGGTCGGCGGAGGGGAGGCGGATGTCCATGAGGTCGCCCTGGGTGCTGAGAAGGAGGAGGCGCAGTTCGTCTTCAATGTGAATGGCATAAGGCAGGACGCGCATTTGCAAAAGGACCTGCACCTGATTGCGGGTGAGGTTGATGCCTTTGTATTCCATCGGTAGGACAAATTTACAGCCCTCTTTCCAGCCGGAACAGCCGTAGGCGGTTTTTCCACGGATCACTTTTTTTCCACATAGTGGACAATGGCCCAGCTCGTCGAGATTCAATTTGGTAGAGGTGCCGCTTTCAATCAGGCCGCGGGTATAGTCGTGGATGCCGCCCATAAAATCGTCGGCCTGTGCTTCGCCGCGTTCGATCTGCTTGAGTTTTTCTTCCCACTCTCCGGTCATTTCCGGTGATTTGAGGAGCGGGTCCTGAATGAGGGCAATCAGGCAGCGGCCCATATCGGTGGCGAGAATCTTTTTCTTATTGCGGCTGATGTAGTTCCGCCGCAGCAGGGTTTCAATGATGGCGGCGCGGGTGGCGGGGGTGCCGATGCCACGTTCTTTGAGGGCTTCGCGCAGGGTATCGTCGTCAACCCATTTGCCGGCGGCTTCCATCGCACCGAGCAGGGAGTTTTCGGTGAAGGCTTGCGGTGGTTTGGTTTTACCTTCCCGCGTCGACGGTTCGTGCGGGCCGGTTTCGCCTTTTCCAAAGGTTGGAAGATTTTGTTCTTCCTCTTCTCCGGAGTCTGGATCCTTTTTCTTCTTTTTCTTTTTGGGGAAAAGGACGGACCAGCCGGGCTCGACGATGACGGTACCTTTGGCCTGGAATTTGACTTCGACCGATTCGCCATTGACGGAGGTGATCTTTTTGAGGCAGATGGGATAAAACGCGGCGATAAACTGGGTGACGATGGCGTTGTAGACCATCTGCTCGTTCATCCCCAGATTGCCGGGCATCATTCCGGTGGGAATAATGGCGTGGTGATCGGTGACCTTCTTGTCGTCGACGATGCGTTTGGTGAACGGCAGCTTGGAAAGTTCCAAGGGTTGGATCTGTTCGGGGCGCAGTTTTTCCAAGGCTTGGAAAATTTTCGGGATGCGCGGTTTCATGTCGGCGCTGAGGTAGCGTGAGTCGGTACGCGGATAGGTGACGAGTTTGGATTCGTAGAGGTTCTGGGTGGCGGCCAGCGTGTCGGCGGCGGAGAGCCCGTGGCTTTTATTGATTTCGCGCTGAAGCGTCGTCAGGTCGAAAAGCTGGGGCGGCTGCTCTTTTTTCTGTTTGCCGGAAACGCCGGTGATCGTAAAGGGCTGGCCGGTAATTTTATCGAGCAGCTCTTGCGCCTTTTCCGGTTTTTCAAAGCGGTCGCCGGTATATTTAAAAACGGTTTCACGATATTTGGTGGTGAGCTCCCAGAAGGGTTTGGGGCGGAACTTCATGATTTCGTCGTCGCGCTGAACAATCATGGCGAGGACGGGGGTCTGCACGCGGCCGATGCTCCAGAGCACGCGGTCGTCGCCGGCGGCGAGGCGGCCGTGGCGGACCGTGAAAAAGCGCGTGGCGTTGAGGCCGACAATCCAGTCGGATTCAGAACGGCATTTGGCGGCGGCGTAGAGCGGGTCGTAGTCGTGGCCGTCTTTCAGATCTTTGAAGGCTTCCTTAATGGCGTCGGGCGTCAGCGAGCTGAGCCAGAGGCGTTTAATCGGTTTGTCTTCGCATTCGCTGAGCGCGAGAATATAGCGGAAGATCAGTTCGCCTTCGCGGCCGGCGTCTGTGGCGCATACAATTTCTTCGGCTTCCTGACACAGCTTTTTAATGACTTCGAACTGCTGGGAGACGCCGGGGTTTTCGATGATCTTGAGTTTGAATTCGTCGGGAATGAAGGGGAGGGAGTCGAGCCGCCATTTACGCAGTTCGGGATCGTATTCGCCGGGTTCGAGCAGGGTGACCAAATGGCCGAAGGCCCAGGTGATGGCACAGCCGCGGCCTTCGATATATCCGTTTTTCTTTTCAGTAATTTTGAGAACGCCTGCAATATCGCGGGCGACGGATGGTTTTTCTGTGATGACGACTTTCATAGATGGGTACTTCGAAATACGTAATGTTTAATGCGTAATTGGATTTGAACAGCACATCTTGTACGTTGTCTTAATTGTATTCAATCAATAACGGAGTTTGCGATGGTCCGGCATTTAGTTCTGATACTGTTTTTGGCATTTTCCGCAACGTTGCTGTCCCGAGCGGAGGGCGAGGTGGTGGTGCTTACGGACACCCCGGTGGCGGAGTTTACGCTCCCGGATGGTTCTGTGATTAAGAATGCGTTTGTCTGGCGGCGCAGCTCGGAAGGGCTGATGATTGTGCATGATGACGGTCAGTATTTTCTGAACTATGCCCTGCTTCCGCCTGACTGGAGGGCGGCCTATCTCGGTGAGTCGGCCGTCGTTGAAGAACCGGAGCCGGAACACAAGCTCTACGAGACCTACGATCCGTATGTCCTGATGCCTATTCTTGAAAAGGTGCCGGGACTCACCGAGACCGGGCGTACGTTTGTGCTGCGGAAAGGGGCAGATGAAGAAGCGGAAAAACAGGCGCTGGCGCTTGGGATTCTTCAAAGCCTGCTGGCAGGTGACGTGGATGATGTTAAACGCCTGATGCTGATTGTTGAAGAAAAGGAACTGAACATTGAAAGCGTACAGCGCGATGCGTTATTTGTGGAGTGCGGCACCTGTGACGGCACCGGACGCAGAGAGGTGACCTGTGCGGTTTGTGGCGGCACGGGAAAGTGTCCGAAGTGCAATGGGACAGGGAGACTGGATTCAGCGACGGGGAAAACGACAACGCATTGTACAAAATGCCGGGGAACGGGGGTTTGTCCGGAATGCGGCGGCGAGGGGTCAAAATCAACCGTCTGTCCGGTGTGCCATGGGCGTGGGAAATTGCTGGAAAAACGTTATTGCGAGATCAAGCGCGATTACTATGTTCATACGATCAACCAGAGCGCGAGTCCGGATATCCCGGTGTCGGTGACGCATAGCGATCGGGATCGGATTCTCGCCGCATTGAAAAACCTGCCGGAACTCGAACGGGGCGCGGCCCGGTTTTATGCATCCGAGGCCTATACCGGCGGCGTGGATACGAACCTTCTGGTGGCGTGCACCATGTATTCAATGCTCCAGGGAAAGATGGAAGATGCCGTACGTTTTTATATGACCATTGAGGCTCATTATGGGGAGGGCAATGTTCTGGATATTAAGAAATATCTAAACACGTGTGATGTATGCGATGGAACCGGTGTGATCTTGAAGGACTGCCGTACCTGCAATGGAACCGGCAAATGCCCGCGCTGTGGCGGCGATGGGGAGCTGGATTCCGAATTTCTGGATAGAACCACGCCCTGCACAACCTGTCGGGGCACCGGAAAATGTACAGCCTGCAATGGTGTCGGGAAAATCAAGATCCGATGTGGAAACTGTGAAGGTACAGGTCGGGACTTTGAGAAGGATCGGGCGCAGATTCGACTTGAGATCGAGGTCGTCGCGCTGAATCGATTTTATCTGGATCAAAAATAGTTCCGGACCTTGGAACTATTTTTGAATTTGTTTCTGCATATTACCGATGCTGCCGGCGTCCACCGTATTTGTATAGCCCGCTGCAATCAGAGAGCGTTTAGCGTGCGCTGAGCGGCTGCCGCTGCGACAGTAGACGATGATCGATTTTGATTTATCGGTTTCGTGCTGGTCGATGGTCCCGGCAATACGATCGTAAGGAATATTGATGGCACCTTTCACGTGTCCGTTCGAATATTCTCCGGGTGTGCGGGTGTCCACGACGAGCGCACCCTCATTCAGCAGCAGGGGAATATCAGCATCTTTATCCCCCTTCCCGCCGAACAGCATGTTTACTAAAAGAAAGCCGACCATGGCTGCCAACGCAATTTTTCCGATCGTTTTCAGCATGGTGCTATGCTCCCAGCTTGCGGCTGAGTTTGTGGATTCCTCCACCGTTTTCAACCTGCGTGTATCCGGCTTTCTTCAAGGCATGGACCGCCATCGCGGAGCGCGCGCCGCTATGGCAGTAGATGACAATCGGCCGGTATTTATCGGCGGCATGTTCGCCGATCTTATGGGCAATAATGTTATGCGGAATATTCACAGCCTTTTCGATGTGTCCACCGGCAAACTCCTGCGGACCTCGCGCATCAATCAGCAGAGCTCCATCTTTAATCAGTTGAGGAAGGTCCGCTTTGTTTGCGCCACCGCCGAATAGGCTTGATAGAAATCCCATTTAAAACTCCGGTTATAATTCAATCTGATGGGTCAGCCCTTTTTCCGATGTGAATTGGATGACGCGCTCGCCGATGGACAGTTCAACCGAGGCATCATTAACCGCGAGGGAGAGCTTGTCGTCGGGGTGCCGCGACTTCCAGACATTGGAAAGGGCCAGGGCGCGCTCGAGACCGTCGCCGCGTTGAAAGTTCCAGACTTCATCAGGCTGGGCAATGCGCGAACCGTCATAAATGGATTCAGGGGTGAGGTTTTCCAGAGTCTGGATCAGTTCGTCGTCGGAAAGGCCGGCAGTTTTTTCAATCACCACCGGGTTGCGTTCAAAGCCTGCTTTCAGGAAGGGCCCCCAGTCGGTGACGGCCAGGTCGCGGCTCGCATAAAAGGCCAGATCGGCAATCGGATGGCTTTCGCGCAGGCTGGCGAGGTATTCTATGATTTCTTCGCGCTGGGCGCCGGGCTGGATTTCAATCGGGCCGGGGCCGTTGAAGGTTTTTGTTCCAATATCTGGAAGCTCCGGCTCGAGATGAACAAAGTCCACGAGTCCTTCGATGACCGACATTTTGCGCTCCATATCTTTGGTGCACTCAATCTTCTCCGCCAGTTCGCGCATGCTCTCATTGTCGAAGTGCGAGATGGGGTTGTTTTTCAGATAATCGCCGAGCTTATTAATCTGAATCCGGTTTTCAATCGGCTCTGTGTAGAAGTCATATTCATCGATCTGATCGAGCAATTTGTCGCGAGTGGCATTGTCGGATACTTTGTACGGGGAGCCGTGTTCATAGCCGAAGGCCCGTTCGATCGGGAGATACTGTTCTTTGCCGTGCCGCATATATTTAATTTGGAAACATTTCTGGAATTCGGATCGTTCCCGCAGGAAGTTTCCTAAAATTTCATAGGTAATATCCGTGGTGGTAAAGGCATCCAGTTTTTCTCTGAACAGCTCAAAGCTTTCGGGGGAAATCGTGGCTTCCGGATAGACTGTATGAACGAAGCCCGTATTGTTGGCCACAATGGTCACCTGTTCATTGCGCAGGGCCCGCTGCGCTTTACCCGTCAGGTCGGTGCCGTTGAACCACATGTTTTTGGTCACCAGCCGGCGGTTGTTCGTCAGAACACCGTCATTAATGTTAATGAAGTTCTGGGAGTGCAGCGGGGTGGCGATCAGGAAAATATCTTCCAGCGGAATGTCGCAGATAATGAAAAGCGCTGCGGCATAAAGGGTCGAAAGCGAAACACATTCACCGGCACCGACCCGGTAATCGTCTTTGAACTTGAAGGCATCCATCGCCTCCAGAGTTTCCGTTTTCCAGAAGGGGATAATGCTGGATGTATATTTGTCCAGGCCGAAGTGTTTGCGGATATCCAGTGTGAAATAGTGTTTGTCGCCCTCATAGCCGAACAGCGCATTCGACTGGCCAATCGTCTCTTCATCCATGAACGGTTTAAAGCGCTCCACTTCAGATTCCTTTGTGGTCAGGCCCCACGTATCCAGGTCGAGGTTAAACTCGTAGTTATCGATAATAAACTGCTTCATCCGCTGGATTTTTTTATACGGCTTCATCTTATCCAGCTTCGCGAACCAGGGATCGTTTTTCCACTCCCAGATGCGCGGCGACATGATATTGGCCAGCACCAGGCTGTATAGCAGCTCCGGAAAGACAAAGATTTCCATGTCCGAGAGGGAGATGGCCGATGAATATTTCTCAAGTTGGTCAGCAGGAATTTCGGGGTATTTATTCATGTAGAGCATTCTAAGGACGCAACCCGTCTTGAAAAGCAAACAATGGTAGGAAATCAGTCCCGTTTTAAAGGGCATACTTTTATGTGTCGATGGCGTTGACGCTCCTGCACCTCCGTGCTACGTTCTGCCCTCTATTTTTCCGGAAATTGGAATGTCGGGGCGTGGCTCAGCCTGGTAGAGCGCTACACTGGGGGTGTAGAGGCCGCTGGTTCAAATCCAGTCGCCCCGACCATTTTTTCTTACGGCGAACTCCATCGGGGTTCGCCTTTTTTATTGTGCGGCCGGCAGGGCACATCCATTTGAGGGAGAGCCGAGCCAGCTTACGATAACCGACCACGCCTATCTGGAAGACGGTGAAGGGAAAAATGATGCCTATCTGATGGTGGATGATCGCGGTAGGGGACAGGTGGGGCGTGATTTCCCTCCTTCGCCGAGGCTCCGGCGGACAAGCCGAGCACGCTGAGCACGGATCATTTTTTCACCACAGAGGTCTCAGAGACACAGAGGAATTCCAACCATTGGAATGTTTCGGTTCCTTTTATCCAATAGTTGGAACTCATCTTGCCGCATAAATTTCTTACAGATCTTGCGGGCGCTGTGTAAGCTAACTCCTAAATATACGAATCGATTGCGCCGAACCGTAAAGGTGTTAGGCGGAATGATTCCATACAATTAACTGTTCGGCTGAAGAGGAAATATGAATAAAGAAACATTTGCTAGAATTGCTGAATCACTACGCCAGTACCGTCGTGCAGAATTGCGCGATTTTAGCAGAGAGCTCGGGGCGGATCCTGTTGCCTCCCTCTACGTTGACCCGCTTCCCGACGATGCAGTTTTGCGATCCGTGATGTCCAGTAACTCCACCTTTCTCTTAGGCAGAAAAGGCACGGGGAAAAGTACGATCTTTGCAAAGTCACAAATAAACTACCGTAATTCGAGGGATGTCCTCTCGGTTTATGTAGATGTTAAAGCGCTGTATGAGCTGCTCGCTCCTGAGGATTTTCCAACAGGCGTTTTAGATGCGGATATAGATCCAGGCATTTGTCGCACTCACCTTTTACGCAAAGCTTTTCTTGGGAAAATAATATCAGAGCTCCTAACAGAGATTGAGAAAACATGCGACAACATGGGTTTTCGTGAAATTTGGGGTGGTGTTCGCCGCCCCTACAAGGAGCTACAGGCTAGTCTTTTGGCTTTGAGTGAAACGGTCAAAAAGGCAAAGCTAGAAACTCATGAAATACCTGTGCTTCAGCAAATTTCTCATCAGTGGCGGTTACAAAATAAGACAGAACAGGGAGGCTCAGGAAAGCTTGGTGTAGAAGGCGAAGCCTCTGCAATAGGGCCAAAAGTTAAAGCATCTGCTTCGATTTCAGATTTTGACAAAACCATGGAGGATACTGAAGTTTATAGAGAATACTCGGAGGTTGTACTGCAGGCGTTTCCATTTTCAAAACTCCTCTGTGACATTAAAGATTTATTGGACGAAGCAAAAATGTCACGACTGGTTGTCTTTTTTGATGATTTCTCAGAATTAAACTTTGTGGATCAAAAGCTTTTTGTAGATGTTGTTTTGGCCCCTCTCAACAATGCAAGTAACGAAACCGTTAAGTTGAAAATCGCAGGATACCCCGGGCGCGTATACTACGGAAAGATTGATCCAAGCAAAGTCGATACTGTTTGCATTGATTTTTCTGCGCTGTATGAGGCCACTGAAGTACAAGAAATGGAGACTACCGCCATTGACCATGCAACACGCCTGCTTACAACAAGATTCAAGGCATTTGGTGAGGAGTTAGGCAATTATTTCGATCCATCCTCGCCTATTGATGATTATATGAAACTTCTGTTTCAGGCATCATTTAACGTTCCGAGATTGATGGGCGCTCTTCTCCACACTTGTTATCTAGATCGCATTTCGAAGGGCCAACTTATAACCCAATCGGCAATCCGGTTAGCGGCGCGCAAGTACCATGAATCAACGATCTCACAGTATTTTGATCGGATGCTTAGATACGCACTTGAACCTTTTGAAAACAAACTAGATAGACATAATCAAAAGGGTTTATTGGATTTTGTTGTTGCTGAGGCGAGAGCTGTTCGACGGAAAATACAAGAAAACACGGTTGGTGGTACATATTTCAAAGATTTGGCTAATCCTCCGACTAGTCACTTCGTAATTCAGCCTAGCTTGGAGCCACTATTCAGATCATTAGAATCAAATTTTTTGGTTACAAAATATAAAGATACTCGCGATAAAAACGGCAATCCAGTTGTTGTATACGCCCTATATTACGGACTCACAGAAACTCACCGAATGACGTGGGGATACCCAACAGGACGCCAATACCGAAACTACTTTGTTCAAAGGTGTTTTGACTACAGTAGAGCCTTGCAGGAGTTTCTAGCCCAGAAAAAAACAATTCGTTGTAATCACTGCGGAACCTGTTTTCCTATGGAAAAACTTGAGAGTTTTGAATTGTTTAAGTGGCAATGCCCGGAATGTAAACAAGGGGCTTGTCGTATAGTAGTTTTGGCAGATGATTTTAAAGAGGAGTTTTGTCAACTTGCAGAAGAGACAATGCTTGAACCAGTTGAACTGGACATACTGAATGTTTTAAATGATGAAGATGCATTACTGAGAGCGAGTGAAGTGTCGGTTCTGCTTGATGTCACATACCAGCTAGTAGGCAGGCGTACGTCAAAATTAAAAGATATGGGTCTTGTGGAAAAAGAACGTACTGATCCAGATAACCACATGAGAAGTCGAATCGCTTCTCGTGCAATAAAAACTTACTTCAATGAAGAATGAGCCGAATGAAGAATGAGCCGAATGAAGAATGAGCCGAACAAGCACATTCACTCATACCAGTTACTCATGACTTAGGGACGAGGGAACTGAGTTTCTATTGACGGGTTCCTGTGAGCGGCGGAGCGGTCGACACGTAAAAAAGCGCCCGGGAGGGTGCTTTATTGCGTTCGTGGAGGATGGGTGCCCTTAAGGAGACATGAATAAAGCAACATCCATCAAAATAGCTGTCCCCGCAATAGTTATTCTGACAGCACTGTGGATTGCTTGGCCTTCAATTCTCGTTGGGAGTTTATATTTCGTTGAGAAAAAAGAAGAAGGCGCTTCTCAAAAAGCCTGTGGCCGAATCGTAGCTCAAGGAGAACGTTGCATACCTGTAATCCTTAAATCTATTGAGAATAATGGAGTCTATCGACGTGTACATTGTTATCTCCCCACAGCTTTACGTGAGATTGGTGGAAGTGCCCATGATGATTTAATAAACAGAACCGATATACAATCTGATGATAAAAAGCGGGATAGACTCATCATGTCACTCAATTGGGCATTTGGAGATGAATCACGGAATCATCTCATCGTTGACAGAGAGCGTGATCGACTTAAACCACCAAAGAAAAAGAGCGAACCACCATTATGCGCTTCCCCCCGAATTTAGAACCAGTGGTTAAGATATAATTTGTGCCTGTGGTATAAGTAAATAAACCAAAGGATACGAATGAAAAACCAACG
>JAROBA010000063.1 GCA_029432815.1 Pontiellaceae bacterium B1224
GCAGCGTATCTTGATGCCGCGTTGGAAAATCAAAGCACTTAACAGCTCCGGCATCCGAAAATTATGCAGTGGGTGGAGGAAAGGTAAGATTGCGGAAGCAGTAGATCTTGCACTCCCCGCTCTTGTCTTTTGCAGTATGATCTGGTTTTTTGGTGAATCATTATTTTGCGTAAACACCAACCAGGGGATTTAAGATGGGTATGTTTGATAAGTTGCGGGGTGAATTTGTTGATATCATCGAGTGGACCGACGACTCGAATAACACGATGGTCTATCGTTTTGAGCGCTATCAAAACGAAATCAAAACCGGGGCAAAACTAACCGTCCGCGAAGGCCAGATGGCCGTCTTCATTAATGAAGGTAAAATTGCCGATGTTTTTGCCCCGGGCATGTACACCCTCTCCACAGAAAACCTGCCGATTCTCTCCACGCTGAAAGGCTGGGCCCACGGTTTCAACAGTCCTTTCAAAGCGGAAGTCTATTTCATCAGCACCCGCAATATTACCGATCAGAAATGGGGCACGAAAAATCCGATCACCCTGTCGGACCCCCGTTTCGGCATGCTGGAAATCCGTGCGTTCGGCACCTACGTTATCCGCGTGAAAGATCCCGCCGTTTTCATTCGTGAAATTGTCGGAACCGACGGCCACTTTACCACCGAAGAAATTGCCGACCAGCTCCGCTCCCTCATCGTCACCCGTTTCACCGATGCCGTAGGCGAAGCCGGCTTCCCGGTCGAAGCCTTTGCCGCGAAGTCCAATGAGCTCTCCGAATTTGTACACGGTGTAATCGCTCCGGAATTTGAGCAATACGGCGTGGAAGTCACCAAGTTCCTGGTTGAAAATGTATCGATGCCGGATGAGATCAAAAAAGAGATCTTTGAGCTGAGCCGACTGCACGCCGTGGACCTGAACAAACTGACCCAGATGAAAGCCGCCAAAGCCATGGAGGCCGCAGCCAATAATCCATCCGGAACCGCTGGCGCCGGAATGGGCATGGGCATGGGATTCGCGATGGCGAATCAGATGGGACAGGCCATGATGCCGCAGCAGCAGCCAGCTTCCGCCACTCCACCGCCCGTGCAGTCCGCCACTCCTCCACCTCCGCCGATTCCGCCGGCACTCACCTTCTTTGTGGTCCAGAACGGACAGCAGGCTGGACCGTTTGATCTGAATACCCTGAAACAAATGGCCATGCAGCAACAGGTTAATGCGGAGTCGCTGTTCTGGCGAGAAGGCATGGCAAGCTGGACCGCCGGCGCACAGATCCAGGAGCTGGCCTCCGTATTCAGCAGCGTTCCTCCATCGATTCCGGGAGCATAATCATGGACACGAAAAATGCCGTTGCGACGGATTCATTTGCCTGCACCAGTTGCGGCGCGGATCTTTCCTACAAACCGGGAACAACCTCCCTGGCCTGCCAATATTGCGGGGCGGAGAATGAAATCCCGCAGATCGACGAAAATATCGAAGAGCTGGATTTTGTTGCGTACCTCAATGAAAAAGCCGGAAAGGAAGAATCCATTTCAGCCACCTTCGTTAAGTGCGACTGCTGCGGAGCCAGCTGCACGCTCGAACCGAATGTAACAGCATCCGACTGCCCCTACTGCAGTTCCCCGCTGGTGCTGGAGCAGGCCCACGACGAATCGATCATTCAGCCCAAGTCCCTGCTCCCGTTTAAACTGGGTAAAGATGAAGCGCTGACCGCGTTTAAGGGCTGGGTCAAGAAACGCTGGTTTGCGCCGAACGACCTCAAAAAAGCTGCGCTCAACTTTGATCATTTCAAAGGCGTGTATATTCCCTACTGGACCTATGACACCGACACCGCCTCGTCCTATGTCGGGCAGCGCGGGGACCACTATTATGTCAACGAGAGCTACACCACCACTGAAAATGGGAAATCGGTCACCAAAACCCGACGGGTCCGGAAAACCCGCTGGACGTTTACCAGCGGGCACGTCCGTAAATCATTCGATGATATTCTGGTGGTCGCCACCCAGTCGCTTCCCAAGAACTGCATCGAAGAACTCGAGCCGTGGGATTTGGATAATCTGGTTCCGTTTGAAAAAAGCTATCTGAGTGGCTTCATTTCAGAAAAATATCAGGTGGATCTTGCCGACGGGTTTGATCGCGCCAAACAGATTGCCGATGATGAAATCCGGAAGCTCGTGCGCCGCGATATCGGCGGCGATGAACAGCGCATATCGCACGTAAACACCCAGCATAACAACATCACCTTTAAACACCTCCTGCTGCCGACCTTTGTGTGTGCCTATCGATTCAAAGATAAGCTCTACCGCTTTCTCGTAAACGGCCGAACCGGCGAAGTGCAAGGCGAACGCCCGTGGAGCTGGATCAAGATTACCGCCTTAGTTCTGGCAATTGTTGCTGTTGCAGGCACTGTGGCATGGATCTACACCCACTCAAAGTAAGCCCTGTGGTTCACTGAATCATTTGGAACGAAAAGTCCCGCTCGGTTTAACCGGCGGGACTTTTTCGTTATTTGTTCCTGAACTTTCCAATCTCTGGAAATAGACTGGAGGTTATCTGTCCCTGAGTTTACGGACTCAGCGGAAGGGCGGCTTCCACCCGATAAAAACGATTCGTGTCGGTTACACCCGAGACTGTTTCCGTTACCTCCGGACCGGACGGCGGAATGAATGATGCGCTGGTCGTTGCCCAGCTCATGCCATTGCTCAGCGCCGCGCCATGCTGCAAGGTGTAGAGGCGCGTCAGTTTGACCGGCCACGTGACGTGGTTGGTGGTTTCCAATGTCTGGAAATCGGTGATGACAAGAAACTCGCCGGCATCAAACGGATCGGTGTCGGCCGCATATTCTCCAAGGTCTGGAATGCCGTCACCATCGGAATCCGCCGGATCGGCGCTCAGCGCCGCCAGCGTATTAGTGTGGCCGTATTCCCAGGCATCGGCAATGCCGTCGCCATCGGAATCGGGCGCGGCGAGCGTGAGGGTGGCGAGCGTGGCCAGATTGATCCAGCCGACGTTGGCCCCCCAAGCATAACCGCTGAGCTGGCCGGTTCCGAGGTCGACCGTCGGATTGCCGGTCGGCTCAAAGTTGATCCAGCCAATGTTGGCACCGTAGGCAAAGCCGCTGAGGCCGCCGAGGCCGTCGTGGTTGATGCCGTAATCGGTGGCTGAGTTATTCTGATAGGCCGTGCCGTTGACGGGCGAGCCATCGCCCAGATGAATCCAGCCGACGTTGGCGCCATACAGATAGCCGGAGCAGAAAGCCTGCCCGACTTCCGCGCCGTTGGCGGAATCCGCCTCGGCGTTGATCCATCCAATGTTGGCGCCGTAAGCATACGGGTTGGCCGGATCAATCGTGGTGGCCGCCAGAGATGAACCGGCAATCAGCAATGCTGCAATGAGTAGTTCTTGTTTCATGGGTCCGTCCTCCTAATACGTAAAATTCGCAGTCGGATATGAGGAGCCGGGGCTGCTTCCTCCTGAATCGCCCGAAATGGCCCCGCCCGCTACCGCCTGAACCACATAACAGACATTGCCGCTCGCAATATCCCAGTTAAGAGTGTTCCCGCTGGCGGTGTTGCGGGCAATAAAATTCCCTGAGGCGTCCACATCAATGCCGCGGTCGCTGTCGGTCACGTTATTGCCGTCGATGCGGTTGTCGGAACCCGTGGCATGGATGCCGGCCCCGTCACCACTGTATCCATTGCTGTCGCCGGTGTTACCCGTCATCGTGCTGTCCGAGCTCACCCGTATTCCATCGCCCTGGTTGAAGTTGACCGCACAGCCCTCCACGGTTGAGCCGGATCTGGCAGAAATGCCGGTGCCCTGCGATGCGGTCGTGGTATTGTTGGTATGGCTATTGGAATACGATGAACAGTCGGCGACAAGGCAGCCGCTTCCGGCATAAATGCCGTAGCTGGAAAATCCGGTTCCAATGTTTCTATAGGCCGTGCACCCGCGCAATGAACTACCGGATCCCACATAGATTCCGTAGGACACTTGATTATAATAGGCGGTGGAATCCCTCAGGCTCGAGCCGGAGCTGGCCTGAATCCCGTAGGTCCCTTGATTATTATTGGCGGTGCAACCGCTCAGGTTCGATCCGGAGCCAGCACGGATGCCCGAGCCCGGATTGTCATGCGCCCGGCAGTCGACCAACCGGGCCACCGTTCCCGCATAAATCCCAGAGCTCGTGCAACCCGACACCGCCAGCTTTTCCAACAGGCAGCTGTCGGCATAATAGCCGTATATTCCAGAGTCGAATCCGACAATGCTGCCGCTGCGCACCGTGGCGCGATCCATTTCATTTTCGATGTAAATGCCGTATCCGCCGCTCCCGGATATCCTGGAAACAGTGAATCCATTGAGATCCAGCGACACATCCGGCGAATTAATCTGTATTCCGCTCGGCAGGGAAACTTCGATATTTTCGCTCAGATAATACGAACCCGGCACCGAGATCACGTGGTGGTAATTGGTGTCCCCTGCCACGGTAGCCAGATCGATCCGCGGCTCGACCTGTTCGAGCGTTTTCATGGTGGCCGCCGGTGCGCCGGGTGGGCTGAGCGGACCCTGCGCCAAAGCGTTAATTGGAATTAAAATACAACTGAAAACTGAAAAACCGATAGATTTCAAACGAGCATATGGCATAAGTCACCCCTCTTTTACGATTACTCCGATCATATTACCCGTGTTTTAGATGGTCAATTTATATCCAGTCTGTTTTCAGTTTGTTCCACAACGTTCCAACCCTTGGAAAAGTTACGGATGCTTCTCGTTCTTTGTCCAGGGCCAGTGCGGGAACCCCTGACTTCTTCCAAGGTCTGGAACAAGAGGATGCAGCGAATGCAGAACGGTTACACTCCACCGTTTGTGTAGTTTGGAATGCATCGGAAGCGCTTCCATTCTTAGAGATTCAGCAGTGCACTCGAAATATGAAAAATAAATTTGAACAGAAAATATGAATCGTGTGTCTCTAAACGCAATAAGTACGATAGGCGTACGATTTGTTGAATAACTAAAAAGGATTATACCATGAAGAAACTGATGAGTATTGCTGCTGTTGCACTGTTTGTTGCTGGATCTGCTGCATTCGCGGGAAGCGCTTGCTGTGGTGCTGAGAAAAAAGCTGAAGCCAAAAAAGAATGCACCAAAGCTGATGATGCATCCTGCAAAAAGGCATGTGACACCACCAAAACTGAATGCACTGCAAAAAAAGCTGAAGCTTAATTCTAAGCGGTGCTAGATCAAAAACCCCTTTAATCAAAGGGGTTTTTTTATGCTCGCACCAATTTCAAACGTCCATTTGAAATAATTCATTGAATCAGTTGACAATATTTTCACCGCTCACTACGTTATCAAACGAACAATTCAAATGGACGTTTGATTCAGTGAAAAATAAACCAACAACTAAAGAGCGACTCATCCAGGCGGCGGTAGTTATTTTTGCGGAAAAAGGATACCACAATGCCACAGTCGCGGAAATCTGCGAGGCGGCTGAAGCCAATATCGCCGCAGTGAATTATCACTTTGGTGACAAAGAAAATCTTTATCGTCAGGTATGGGCCTTCTTATTTGAAAAATCGGCCCTTGAACATCCGCTCCCGACCGCCCTCCCAGAAACAGAACCCGAACGGTGGTTGAGGGATTTCATCCGCTCCCGGATTGAAGAAATTTTCGATACCGGCATCTGCCACCGCTTGCCGCAACTGCTCCATCGCATCAAGTGTGAGCACACCGAACTGCACGACTTTGTTTTCGAAACCTATCTCCGCCCGGGCCATGAACGGGTGACCCGCGCCATTAAAGCCCTGCTGGGCCCCCATGCCACAGACAACCAACGGAAACTGGCACACATCAACTTCATGGGCCTGCATATTTTTCTTAATGTCGGACACCAGAAAGACAAAGAGAAAAAGAATAAACGTCAACACCTTCCGGCCATCGACGATCCCTCCGAACTGGCCCGACAAGTCGAAGAATTTGCCCTCGGCGGCCTGCTTGCCACCCGCAATTTGATTCAACACACAGGAACTATATCATGAAAAATCATTCATCCTTCATAGGCGCAGCTGCTGCGGGAACAGTCGTTTTATGGCTGACCTCCTGCACGACGCTGGAGCCTGAACGCGAAAATGTGGTGGCAGCACAGACGCCCGGACAATTCAGAGAAACGTCCGGCACCGCTCCCCTTCAAACCGCTTGGTGGGAAGCATTTAATTCCGCCACACTCAACCGGCTCATGGACGAGGCGTTTTCCGGTAACTTCACGCTGCAGGAAGCAGCGGCTCGGCTGGAACAGGCCGAAGCCACAGCCCGCATAAGCGGAGCGGCAGGCAAGGTTCAGCTCAACGCCGAAGCGAGCACCTCCTCAAGATATTATTCCTATGCCAACGCGGCAAACTCCACAACACCCGCGAATACTCTCGGGCTGTACGCCAGTTATGAAGTCGACTTATGGGGGCGGCTTAAATCAGCGGAACAGGCGGCAATGGCCGATTGGGAAGCCTCGAAGTTTGACCTGGAAACGGTTGCCATCTCGCTCTCTGCCGAACTGGCCAACAGTTATTTCACCTGGCTGACCCAAACCGAAGCCCTCGCCATTTATGAGAGCCAACTGGAATCGAGCTTAAAAAAACTTTCCGCCATGGAATTGCGCTACGCAACCGGCCAGGCGACCACGCTTGACCTGTTGCAACAACGCCAGCAGGTCGCCAGTGCCGAAGCCGAACTGCCTCCCGTCCGGGCCGCCATCAACACGGCGGAAAATCAGATTGCCGTCTTAATCGGTAAAATTCCGGGCACCGATTTGCAACTGAAAGCCGAGCCCCTGCCCGCGCTGCCTCCCCAGCCCAATGCCGGCCTACCGGTTGCGCTGCTTGAAAACCGTCCCGACATCCAGGCCGCCCGACTGGCCTTGGAATCAGCCGACTGGTCCGTTGGCGCGGCCCGCGCAGCCCGTCTGCCAACGCTCTCTCTGAGCGGCAGTGCATACACCACGGCCGAAAACGTCGATGATCTGTTCGACGACTGGGTCTCCAACCTCGCCGCCAGCATGCTCGCCCCGCTGCTCGATGGCGGAGCGCGCAAAGGGGAAGTTGAGCGCACCATGGCGGTTTCAAATGAAAAGATTGCGGCCTATCGTCAGGCCGTACTGGAAGCCATTCAGGAAACCGAAGATGCACTGAGCGATGAAGCGCACCAGAGCGACTATGTTTCCGCCCTGGCCAAACAATATGAGGCAGCGCAAAAAAGCGAAACCGAATCCATCGTCCGCTACCAACGAGGAATCCTCTCCTACTTCGACACCCTCGCCGCTATCGTTCTGCGCGAATCGCTGCAAATTACCTACCTGCAGGCGCAGGCCGATCTATTAGCTGACCGCATTCAACTTTACCGCTCTCTCGGGGGCGATTGGACATTCATCCTGGAGAACAAATAATGAACCACAAAACCCAACGTCTCATCTCAATTCTGGTCGGAAGCCTTCTGTTGCTCGGTAGCATCTTCGGCGCGATCGTCTTTGTTAAAACCAAACCCGTCGCCGAGCGCCGTCGTGGAATGTCTTCCATGATTTCCGTTGTGGAAACCATGCCGTTGACCATCGCCAACCGGCCGCTTCAGGTCGACTGTCTGGGCACCGTCATTCCCGATAAACAGGCAACCCTTCAGGCTGAAGTCACCGGCCGAATCGTGGCGGTTGCCGATAATCTCGTTGAAGGCAACCACGTAAAGAAAGGCGACATACTGGTTGAAATCGAATCCGCAGACTACGAGCTGGCACTTGCCCTGGCCGAGGCCAATCTCCTCACCGCGCAAAGCGATCTGCGAATTGAAGAAGGTCAACAGGATGTGGTCCGAAACGAACTCGACCTGATGGATTCCGAGCAAACGGAAAATTACCGCGACCTGCTCCTGCGCGAACCGCAACTGAAATCCGCGCAGGCCGCCGTCAAAAGTGCTGAACTCGCCGTGGAAAGTGCACAGCTCGATCTGGAACGTACAAAAATCCGCGCGCCGTTTGACGCCGTGATCGTTTCCTCCGATGCCGACATTGGCGATTATGCCCAGTCGTCCACCACGCTGATCGAACTCGCGGCGACCGACCGCTACTTCATTCGGGCTTCCGTTGCACTCAGTGCACTGGACTCGCTTCCAATGCTTGGAAGACAGACCTATTCCGCCGAAGTTATCCTTTCCGATGGAAGCACCCGACCGGCACAAACGCACCGCCTGCTGCCCGACCTTTCCGAGACCGGTCGCATGGCCCGCATCCTTCTGGCCGTAAACTCGCCCTATGCCGACGGCGAGAGCCGTCCCCTGCTGTTGGATGAAGTCGTCCGTGTGAGCATCACCGGCGAAATGGTCGAGAACGCCACGCTGATTCCCCGTAAATATCTGCGCGACGGCAATGTGGTTTGGACCATCGATGCCGACAACAAACTCCACGTTCTGCCCGCCGAACTGCTGCAGGGCTATACCGATGAAGTACTCATTCGAATCGACACCGAAAACGGCATGGAGCTCATCACGTCCGATTTAATCTCCTCGGTGGACGGCATGCAGCTGCGCCGCGTCGGAGAACAGCAAGCCAGACCGGACGCCAACCGCCCCAACGAACAGGACGCATAAACCATGAACGATTTTATGAATAAATCCAAAGGGCCCATCGCCTGGATGGTTAAAAACCCGGTTGCCGCCAATCTGCTGATGCTGCTCTGTCTGGTCGGAGGTTTCGTTACCTTCACCACCCTTAAGCAGGAGGTGATGCCCAACATTACCGAAGACATCGTATCAATTAAAGTGACCTATTCCGGCGGTACGCCGGAGGAGATGGAACAGAGCGTCTGTCTGGTTGTTGAAGAGGCTGTGCGCAGCCTCGAAGGAATCGAAGAGGTCACCTCGGTTGCCAGCGAAGGCTCGGCCTCCATCAGTGCTGAACTCATGGAAGGCGTCGACCGCGTCAAGGTTTACCAGGACATCAAAAGCGAGGTCGACCGCATTACCACCTTCCCGGACGGTGCGGAAGAGCCGGAGGTATCGCTGTCGGAGCGCCGCCGCGACGCAATGGCACTCGTGCTTTTCGGCGAAACCAGCGAGATGAATCTGCGCAACCTCGCCGAGCAGGTACGCACGCGTCTGCTGCAGAGTGAACATATTACACAGGTTGACCTCACCGGCACGCGCGATCTGGAAATCAGCATCGAAGTCTCGCAGGAAGAGCTGCGCCGCTACAACCTCGATCATCAAACTCTGGCGTCCAACATCAAAACCCAGTCGCGCGAAATTTCCGGCGGCGGCATTAAAACCGACAGTGGTGAAACCCTGCTGCGTATGCAGGAACGGCGCGACTACGGAACCGAATTTTCCCAGGCCCCGGTACTGGCGTCCGAAGACGGAACCCCGCTCCAATTAGAGGATGTCAGCACCGTCATCGACGGCTTTGAAGATTCCGACCGCTCCGCAACCTACAACGGCAAACCGGCCATCATGCTCGACATTTACCGCGTTGGTGATCAAACTCCCTCGCAGATCGCAGCGGCCGTCAACGAGCTATTACCGCAGGTCAATGAACAACTTCCAGAAGGCATCGAAATTGCGATACTCAGCGACAAAACCGAGGTATTTGCTCAACGCGCGGACCTCCTGCTGCGCAACGGAGCCATGGGGCTCGCGCTCGTGCTGCTGGTGCTCGGCTTCTTCCTCGAAATGCGCCTGGCCTTCTGGGTGATGATGGGTATTCCAATCTCATTTCTCGGGTGCATGCTGCTGATGCCGGCCACCGGCCTTTCGATCAATATGATCACCATGTTCGCCTTCATCGTGGCACTCGGCATTGTGGTGGACGACGCCATTGTGGTCGGAGAAAATGTCTACCACTACCAACAGGACGGCATGGATCCGGTGCAAGCCGCTGTGATCGGTGCCCGCGAAGTCGGCACTCCCGTCGGCTTCAGTATTCTCACCAACATTGTGGCGTTCATCCCGCTGATGGTAATGCCCGGCATGATGGGCCGGGTGATCGGCATGCTGCCGGTCGTCGTTATTTCTGTATTCACCATCTCCTGGGTGGAGAGCCTCTACATTCTGCCTGCCCATCTCAGCCATGGTCGCAAGAAAGAGCCCAAAGGACTGTTCGGCATACTCCACCGCGCGCAGCAACGCTTCAGCCACACATTCCGTAACTGGGTGAAAACCAAATACGGCCCGTTCCTCGATCTCTGCCTGAGGCACCGCTACGTCGTCGTTGCCGTTGCCCTCAGCCTGCTGATTCTGACCGGCGGTTTCTGGGCCAGCGGCCGCATGGGCTTCTCCATGTTCACCACCGTCGAATCGGATTCCGCCGAGGCTTCGGCCACCATGCCCTACGGTGTGCCTGTTGCCGATACGCTGGTGGTGGCGGACCGACTGGTCAAAGGCGCACAGGAGGTGCTCGAAGAAAGCGGCCACCCCGAATTGGTCGAAGGTATTTTCGCCGATACCGGCCGAAGCGGCAGCCACACCACACAGGTTGAAGTCTTTTTGGCCGACGCCGAAATCCGCGATGAAATCATGGGCACCGAAGAATTTGTTCAGAAGTGGCGTGAAAAGGTCGGCGATATTCCCGGCGTGCGCTTCATCCGCTATGCCTCCGATTCCGGCGGCCCCGGCAGCGGCGTCGCCCTGACCATCGAGCTGCGCCACTCCGATGTCGATACGCTTGAAAGCGCCGCGAAAGAGCTGGCGGCAGAGCTCGGCACCTATGCGCTCGTACAGGACATCAACGACGGCGTGGAAGAGGGCAAAACCCAGTTCGACTTTACACTGAAGCCGGAAGCCATCAGCCTCGGCCTCTCTGCCGACGAGATCGGCTATCAGGTTCGCGCCGCATTCGAGGGCACCGAAGTGCTTCGCCAACAGCGCGGCCGCAATGAGGTGAAAGTGAAAGTGCGCCTGCCGGAGGCCGAGCGCACCCGTATGAGCAGCTTCGAAAACTTTATCCTGCGCACGCCCGATGGCGGCGAAGTGATGCTCTCCGACGCCGTCAACATCAGGGTCGGGAAATCGTATACCACCATCAACCGCCGTGATGGCATGCGCACGCTCACGCTCAAAGCCGATGTCCGCCCGAAGTCGAAAGTCGGCGAGGTGATGGCCAAACTGGATGCCGAATATTTCCCGGGCTTGCTCGATGAATTCCCGGGACTCGACTACAGCTATGAGGGCCGCACCGCCGACCAGCGCGACAGCTTCGGCAGCATGGCCATCACCATTCCGATGGTATTGCTCGCCATCTATGCACTGCTCGCCATTCCGTTCCGGAGCTATTCCCAGCCGCTCATCGTCATGATCTCCATCCCGTTCGGGATCATCGGCGCAATTGTCGGCCATTTGCTGCTTGGCTATGAAATGACCATGATGGGCATCATCGGTATGCTCGCCCTCAGCGGCGTGGTGGTGAACGACGCCCTGGTACTGATCAGCTTTGCCAACGAGCGGCGTGCGCATCACGATAATGCGCACGACGCCGTCGTCTCGGCCGGCATCCAGCGGTTCCGCCCGATTCTGCTGACCACGCTCACCACCTTCGGCGGGCTGGCTCCGATGATGCTGGAAACCTCCCGCCAGGCAAAGTTCATGATTCCAATGGCCATCTCGCTCGGCTTCGGGATTCTCTTCGCCACCGGCATCGCCCTCATTCTCGTTCCTTCGCTCTACATGGTGATCGACGACTGCGCGCGCCTCAAAAAACATCTGCAGGCCCTGCATCAATAGGTATGACGATTGATTCGTGAGGCGTGATTCCAAAAGATCACGTTTCACTCATCACCCAAGCCATGAGCAAACTACTGACAGGAAGTGTAAAAGAACACCTGCTTCGGCTAACCCTGCCGAGCATCGCCGGAACGTTCGCGATGATGGTGTTCAACCTCACCGATACGCTGTTTGTTTCGCGACTGGGTACAGAAGAGCTCGCGGCCATGGGTTTCACCTTTGCGGTCGTCATGATTGTCGGCGCACTGGCCATCGGCTTTTCAACGGGTGCGGCCTCCATCACATCGCGGGCACTCGGCGCCGGCAACCGCGCACTGGCGAGCCGCACCATCTCCGATGGACTGATTCTGACCATTCTTGGAACAGTAGCGGTCAGTCTCATTGGCTATTTCACGATCACTCCGGTCTTTTCCATGCTCGGGGCCGAAGGCCGTGTTCTGGAGCTGGTGCGCGGCTACATGCAGGTGTGGTTCATCGGAGCGGTTTTTGCCATTCTCCCTCCGGTCAGCGATGGCTGCCTGCGTGCTGCTGGCGATATGGTCCGCCCGGTCATCGTCATGATTGTCTGTGCCGTGCTGAATGTCGTGCTTGATCCCATCCTTATTTTCGGCTGGGGCCCCGTTCCAGCCTTTGGAATTAAAGGTGCCGCCCTCGCCACCGTCATTTCCCGTGGACTGGGAGCAACGGCCTCGCTGCTCATCCTGCATTATAAACACGGACTCATCGACTGGGCCCGCCCGCATATTCGCCACCTGTTGCAATCCTGGAAAAACATTGTAACGCTCGGCATTCCCGCCGCTCTCACGCAGGCCCTCACTCCGGTTGCGCAGGGATTCTACATCCGGCTTGCGGCCGGCGTCGGCGGAGTGCAGGCCGTGGCCGCCATGGCCACCGGAACACGGATTGAATCCATTGTGTTCATGATCTCCATGTCCTATTCCATGGCGATCGTCCCGTTCGTCGGCCATAACTATGGCGCCAACGCCCACGACCGTGTGCAGGAAACGCGACGCCTCAGCACCAAATTTGCGCTGCTCTATGCGGGAATCACCTTCCTGCTGCTGTTGCCGACCGCAAAATGGATTTCCGGCTGGTTCAGCACCGACCCGGTCGTAATCAAGTTGAGCGTAACCTATCTGCTCATTGCGGCCCTCGGCCATGCCGGCCTGCATATCAGCACGTGGCTCAGCCAGCTGCTCAATGTCATCGGTAAACCCAAACCCGTCCTGCTCATCAACCTCAGCCGCGTCTTCCTGTTCATCATGCCGCTCAGTTATCTGGGTAGCCGTCTGTCCGGCTTCACCGGCCTCGTCGTCGGCCTTGCCCTCGCCAACCTGCTCGCTGGCGCCCTCGCCTACCGCATCACCCGCCGCCAGCTCAGCCACTGATTTTCCATAGCCTGCCCGAGCGATGGCTGTGGGGACCGTAGCATTACCAAAACGACCCTCATTGGTTTGATTTCTTAAGGAATTGACGGTTGAGCATCCCGAATGGTTGCTTCGAGGGTGACATGAATA
>JAROBA010000064.1 GCA_029432815.1 Pontiellaceae bacterium B1224
GGACGGCTGGGACAGCCGTCCCTACCATACCCGGTTCCGGTTTCTGCAAACCAGACAAAGTCCGCCAGCTCGGCGAAGGTGACGTCGTCGCGGATGTCGCCGAATTCATTAAACAGGGGTTCCGCGCTCAGGCGGCAAAACTGGAAACCGCTTCCAAGGCCTGGAACTTCGTTGCCCTTGGCATCGGTATAACCCGCCGCCACGCGGCGCACCCGCTCCGCCGTGATTTCAGAAGCAATCTGCTCCTCCATCTCCACCAGGATAAATTTACGGTTTCCGCCGTCCGCCGCATTCTGTTTCAGCACCGCGTGCCCCGTCGTGCCGGAACCCGCAAACGAGTCGAGGATGATCGAATCTTTGTCGCTGGCGATTTGCAGAATGCGTTGGATCAAACGCGTCGGTTTGGGGGTGTCGAAAGATTCTGTATCAGGAAATATCGAACGCATTTCATTTTTCGATGTGCGATTGCTTCCTGCGTCTTCTTTGGACCAGATGGTTCGTGGGACTAGATCTCCAACCTCTGAAAGATATCGCTTAATGCTTGGGCGCGCAGAACCTTTCGGTCCCCACCATATTCTTCCCTCCTCATCAAGTTGTCTTAACTTCTCTTCAGAGATTCTCCAGAAACGGCCTGGTGGTGGTGAAAAGGATCTTCCTGTTGGTCCCTGAATTGTAAACAAACCTTTCGAGTACGGTTTATTTGCATACGGATCTCCAGGAAGCCAAGGGCCCATTGGGTCGTTATCAGGGTTTTTATATATCGAGTTTGCTGCTTCTGTTCTTTGCAGGCGGTTAGGTGTCCAGGAGGGAAAGTTCGAATAAACTAAGACATGGTCATGATCTGTTGAAAAATATCGTGCTGAATTTCGTGGAGAATCTGCCTTTTCCCAGATGACATTCGTGATGAAATTTTGAGCCCCAAATATTTCATCAAGAATTAGGCGAGCATTGGCTACTTCAACATCATCGATGGAGACAAAGATGGCGCCGTCTTCGGTGAGGAATTGTTTAAGCAGGACGAGGCGCGGATACATCATGCAGAGCCACTTGTCGTGACGGGAGAGGTCTTCGGCTTCTTTGCCGACGGTCTGGCCGAGCCAGCGGTTGATTTCGGGCGAGTTGACTTTGTCGTTGTAGATCCAGCCTTCGTTGCCGGTGTTGTAGGGCGGGTCGATATAGATGCATTTCACGCGGCCGGCATATTTCGGCAGCAGCGCTTTGAGCGCATGCAGGTTGTCGCCCTGAACAATCAGATTTCCATCGGACCCATCGCCGTGCGAAAGGGCGGGATCGGGTTCCAGCAGTCGGAACGGAACCTCGTTGTGGTGCCGGATCACGGCGTCTTTTCCAATCCAGTTGAGTGTGGGCATGTGGCTCCTTAAAACGTGCAGTTATGAATTTGGAAATAGTGCCGATTTCTTCCAATGGTTGGAAGAGAAAAGGTAGGGATGGCTCGCCGAGCCGTCCGTCGCCGCATGAGGGAACGTAGAGTGAGCGTCCCGCTTGCTTTTAAGCGGACGTTTGTATTGCTTTACGCGCCGCGCAGGAGGATTTCTTCGGCACAGCCGGTCATGCGGGTTTTCAGTTCATGCAGCCGGCAGGCGGTGGTGCGGGAAAGCGTTCGGAAGGCGGGGCTCGGAAGCTCATCGCGCGGGATGAAGGCCTGAAGGGCATACCGTTTAGCTCCTTGAATGACTTGGGCCACTTCATCCATCAGAGAATTCGTGTGCAACGATTCTATGACGGTGGTACGAAATTCATAGTCTTTGGCTTCCGTTTTAATCAACTCGATGCACGCTCGAATTTTTTCAACGTCTGAATACAGCACCAAATCTTTGTAGCCGGAAAATCCGGTTTTTACATCCATTGCCACATAGTCGACGAGGGGCAGCACCTGTTTAAGCAGCTCGGGATGCGAGCCGTTGGTGTCAAGCTTGACGGCAAAGCCGAAGGATTTTAAAAAGGTGATGAGTTCCGGGAGGTCGGGGGAACAGGTCGGTTCGCCGCCGGTAATGACAACGCCGTTAACCCAGCCCTTCTTAAACTTCGAGCAGATGGCCTGCAGTTTATCCCAGGAGAGCCCGGTCTGCTTTTTGCCCATCAACGAAGCGTTATGGCAGAATCCACAGGAAAAGTTACACCCGCTGGTGAAAAACACCGCCGCAAAATGCTTCGGATAGTCCACCATCGAGGGCTTTTCAAGGTATGCATAAACACTGCTCATTTCATTCGCTCGAATATTGAATAATGAACAAGGGATATTGAAGGCAGAACGATCCTTCGTCTTTCGAAATTCCTTGTTCGTTATTCTGTGGTTCACACAGTGACCCGCCGGACGCTGAGGGAAGGAAAGTCCGGGCGCCCGGCGGGGCTGGTGAAGAAAAAAGTTAGTGTTGTGCTTCTGCAAGTACGCTCTGAATCATCTTGGGAGAGATGACGCCTTTCCCGGCATCGGAATAATCGGTCTGCAAACCAACATACTGATAGAGCTTCGCTTTTTTGCAGACGGAATCTTTGGCCCCGGGGACTTTGGTGCTGACAGGGAGAAAGTCGTTTTCTTCGGCATCCCATTCGGTCACGAGCATGGCGGGAATCCGGGAGGGATTGATGCATTCGGCTTCGGCAAAGGCGACGAGGCCGTCGATGGTTTCCACATCGCAGTATAGCTTTTTGAAGTCGGCATACTCGTTTTTGGTCAGGATTTTATCCAGCCGTTGGTTGAGCGTGTGGCATTTGTCGCAGCCTTCTTTACCGAACACTTTGATTTGATATTTTGCACTCATTATAAATCTCCTTTCAGGAGGTCGAAGGTCTGGAGGTCGAAAGTCTAAGGTCGGCGATGCGACTTTCAGACTTTGGACGTTCCGACCTTTAGACCATCTTATTTTTCCGCAGTTACGAGTTCGTTTTCTTCGGCTTCGACGATGTTGTATTTGCCGGCGTGGCGGGCGAGCAGCTCGCCGTAGCGCTTGGACTTGTTCCAGTTCTGCACTTTGCTGAAATACCCGACGACACGGGTTTCGCCGACGACTTCGGTGGAGCCGCATTCGGGACATTGCTCAAGCAGGCCGCGGGTCTGGTGCTGGCAGGAATCGCAGAAAGTGAATTCCGGCGATACGCAGACCTGAGCGGATTGCGTGCGGTAGAAGATTTCGGTCATCAGATGAGCGATGGAGTCGGCATCCGGACGTTCTTCGCCAATGAAGCAGTGGGTGATGGCTCCGGACTCAATCATGCTGTGATATTTGGATTGCTCGGTGATGCGGTCGACCAGAGAAACATCGGCTTCGGCGGCGAGGTGGATCGAGTTGGTGTAGTATTCGGCATCTGCGGGGCCTTTCACGACTTCTCGGGATTCTTCGGAGAAGTAGATCAGGTCGGACTTGGCGAGACGGCGTGCGGCGGACTCGGCCGGGGATTCTTCGAGCGTGATCTTCAGGCCGTATTTCGCCGCCATCTTTTTGGCTTTCTGATACATGTGGGCCACAATTCTAAGTCCGAAGCGCTGGGCTTCTTTGCTGTCGTGCAGTTCCTGACCGATCAGGAATTTCACGGCATCGTTCACGCCGATCAATCCGAGAATATAGGTGCATTGTTCGAGGTCGACATAGGGCTTGCCGTCGTTGGCAATCTTGCCGATCTGCCAAAGCGGATGGCCGGGGCCGCTGAGCATTTCGGCAGCTTTGGCTTTTTTCTGCAGGTGGGCGTCGACGGCGAGTTCCATGGTGCGGTCGAGCTCGGTGAAAAAGTTGTCAACAATGTCGCCGCCGGTGCGGGCCGCGCGGTAGGACGCCTGCGGAATGTTGATGGTTACATTCTGGAATCCGCAGAAGCGCATGTTTTCCGGATGTTTGAGCATCCGGTTGTCGCTGATGGTGGTGCGCAGACGACAGCAGGCGGAGAGGGTGACTTCGTCGCGGTCGAAGATAAAATAGGTTGAACCGTTCTGTGAAGCGAGGTCGCAGGCTTCGCGGAAGATTTCAAACTGGGCGGGATCTTCGTAGGTTTCGTCGGATACGTGGAAGTCGCATTTCGGGAATTCGAAAATACGGCCATGGGCATCGCCTTCGGCAAAGACCTGCAGCAGGGCACGGCAGAAATCCTGCGCTTCCTGCGTGTAGTCGCTGTAGGTTACGATGGCTTCGCCGTTTTCAGTGAGCATGGCATTCACATCGGGATCGTAGATCATGCCGTCTTTTTCATCGGCAAGTTCGCGGAGGACGAGGCGTTTTCCAAGGGTTGGATCCTCATAGTACAGATCCATCATCCGGTTGCCGGAGGCATCGGTATCTTTGCGCAGCTCTTCGGACAGCTCGACAACGGTGCCGTCTTTCAGGCGCATCTGATAATGTCCGCCCGGTCCAATGGCCGGTACGGTTTTCAGGTAGGAGGGAACACCGGAATGGATGTTGAAATCGAGAAAGAGCGTTTGGCCGCCGCGGGAGAACGCATTCTGCGATCCATTGAAAATGAGTTCCTGCGCAATCTGCTTCAGTTCCTTTTCGTTCATGCCGACGAGGAACGGGGCGTAGAGAATGTTGATGTAGGCGATGCCGAGTGCACCGGCATAGTTGGCCTGCATGGAGGCGAGGAACGTGTTGAGATGGCCGGTCAGTACGGAGGCCGAACGGGCCGGGCTGGATGAGGTATTCAGATTGATCAATCCGTTCAGTCCGTATTTCTTCACGTATTCGATCGAGTGCGAAGAACAGTAGACACGGGTGGGGTAGCCGAGGTCGTGCACGTGAACCGCACCGGTGTCGTGGGCTCGCTTGACTTCGGGGCTGAAAATGGTGTCGAGCGCCCACTGTTTCAGGACGAGTTCGGCAATGCCGAGATTTACGGCTTCGGGATTGTTGTTCACGATGTTCGAGTTTTCGGTCGATTTTGTGAACATCAGGTTTTCAAGGTAGTCTTTGGAAACGCGGTAGAGGGACAGGTCGCGCAGTTGCTGCGAATAGCCGCGTTCCATCAGTTCGTTGTTTACCAGTTCACGAATCAACGTGGTGCCGATAATGCTCATATCGCCGCCGATGATTCGGTTTTCAACGGATTTTGCCACGTTAATGGCCAGCTCGATGGAGAGGTCGGTTTTGTCGAGAATCTGTTTAACAATGCGTTTGCGGTCCCACGGGAGGTTTACGTTTTGGGAGGAGGATTCAACCAGGAGCAGAGAGGCGTCGGTTACATCGATATCGGAAGAGGTGTTGCCGCGAACGCGAATATTCCGGCGGGCAATTTCGCGTTGTTTACGATAGCGCTTATAGGTGGCGACCACGAGCGTTTCGCCTTGTTCGGCCAGCGCAATTTCAACCAGATCCTGAACATCTTCAATTTTCGGAATGCGTTTGTTGTTGTCGTCCGTGTGAACATAGAATTCGCTGACAGGATTGCTGAGCTGCTGAAGCACCTGATCGGTGACTTTCGAGGCGAGGCCTTCGTTTTTGGCAATGCCCTGTTTTCTTGAAACATCTTCAACCGCGCGGTCAATGGCCAGTTCGATCTTCTGCCAACTGAACGGAACAACGAGTCCTGATCGCTTTTGAAACCCGTCAAATGCGGCGTTCGGTCTTTCTCCCGACATGTATATATCCCCCTGATTTATTGATGGTTAGTGGTGTCTCAAACGGCATCCCCGCGTTTGATGAGCATAGAAGGTATTCAATCAGAGGTATCCCTGTCAAGGGTCTGACACCACATCTTGTGGTTTTTCATGAAAAGGCCTCGTTTTATTACGAATTATGAATGAGCATATGATGAAAATAATTTTATGCGGGATATGGCGTTGTTCGTGCTAGTTTAAGCGAACGCTTCCACCCATTGGAAAAATTGAGGAATGTTAAGATGATACCGAATTGGCTAAGTTGGCTGGATGTTAGTTTTATGGTTGCGGTACTCCTGTTTGCATGGGGGGGATATCAGAAGGGTTTTGCGGCACAGCTGGCGCCCTTGCTGACATTTGCCGCGTCCTGTGTTCTGCTCTTTTTTGCCTATCCCTTTCTTTTCAGTTATTTCGGTAAAGTGTTTCGGAATCTGGAAGAAACCTATCTGATGTGGATGCTGCTTATTACCCTCCTTGTACTTGGGATTGCGCTGTTTATTCTGTTCAGTAAGCTTCTTGCCGGTCTGCTTAAGCTGCAGATATCCGAGCGTGCCGATCAGGTTTGGGGATTCGTGTTCGGTTCTTTCCGCGGGGTATTTACGGTGCTGCTCGCACTGATTATTCTGGTGATGGTTGATCGGACGGGCGGGTCCTATGATCGGCTGCGCGCGAAATCGCAGGTCGGCAAGCTGGTGTGCTATAAAGTGGTTCCTGTCATTCAGCCCCGCTTGACCGCGCTTTATGAGAATAAGATCAGCGATTGGAAGACCGAACTGTTGAAGCGCGATGAGGCCGGCGACATTGATTCGATGTAATTTCTTTCACCAACCTTTTTCCAATGATTGGAAAAGTGGCCGTTGCAAAAATAGAGCGTAATCGTTCCCGCGACTTTGCGCGCTGCCGGTCCGCAGTTCCGGATTCCTAAACAATCGGACTCCCTTTTCAGATTACAGCCAGTCGCACATCTCCGTATAATATTATCATGTTTTCTCACTGCTTTCTCATGGTTTGCTCATCCCTCTGATACAGCCGGTCTTCAGCGTTGGAATCAGATTGAGCGACGTTAAGGCCGGACAAACAGCATCAGGCTGAAAGCCTAACGTACGCCGATCTCCATTCCGCACCGGTAAGGGGTTGCCCGGTATGGATCATTGCGTGTCTATAAAATAACAACGGGAGATAAACATGAAGAAAGTCACATTAGCCACGGTCGGCCTGATTGCCGCCACCGGCTCTTTTGCCGGTCAGCAGCATCATAAAAACAACTACAAATTTCAGAAGGATCATTACAATCATAAATCCGATACATTGTTTCAGCACATTGCCACGTTCGATGTTCAGGCAGGAAACGCATCGGGTGTCGCGGAAATTGTAGATGTGACCAAAGATGGGAAAACCCTCGTCTACACAGACGCCATCACCCAATCTATTGGTTTTGTTGACATCAGGAATCCGGCCGTACCGACTGGACTTGGTAAACTGGATGTCGGTGGCGAGCCGACCAGCCTGGTGGTTCGCGGCCCGCACGTACTCGTTGCAGTGAATACCTCCGAAAGTTATACTGAGCCTTCCGGCAAACTGGTTGTCGTTGAACTGGCCACACGGAATATCGTTGCAGAGCATGATCTCGGCGGTCAGCCGGACTCCATTTCTCTGGCACCGAATGCAAAGCGTGCCGCTGTTGTGATTGAAAACGAGCGCGATGAAGATTTGAACGGCGGCCTGATTCCACAGAATCTGACTGGCACGCTGCTGATTGCCGAGCTCTGGGGCGCACCGGCTGATTGGAATCTGTTCGAGGCAGATCTGTCTCCTGTTGCTGAAAATGCGTATGCCGGCTCTGATCTGGAACCGGAATTTGTGGACATCAACGAGCAGAACGAAGCCGTTGTGACCTTTCAGGAAAACAACCACATCGCCATCGTAAACATCATTAACGGTCAGACGATCAACGAATTTCCCGCCGGCATGGTCGAGCTCAATAATGTTGATTCCGAGGAAGAGGACCTGATCAACTTCAATACCACCCTCGTAAAGCGCGCCGAGCCGGACGCAGTGGTTTGGCTTGATAATGATTCGTTCGCAACCGCCAATGAAGGCGACTACGAAGACGAAAACGGTGAGGCAGGTGGAAGTCGCGGTTTCACCATCTTCAATCAGGATGGAACGGTTGAATTTGAATCCTCTGAATCATTCGAGCACTGGCTGGCATCGGCCGGCCACTACAGCGAAGCGCGTTCCGAAAACAAAGGATGCGAGCCGGAAGGGATTGAATACGGAAAATACGGTAAAAACGAATATATGTTTGTTGGAGCCGAGCGCAGCAACATCGTCGGTGTTTATGATGTCAGCAAAAAGAGCCCGAAAGAAGTTCAGCTGTTGCCGACCGGTGTTAAGCCTGAAGGCCTTAAAGCTATCCCGAGCCGTGACCTGCTCGTGGTTTCCACCGAAGAAGTGGCACTCGGAGAGGGCGGCGAAGATGCCAATGGAAATCCTCCCCAGATCAACATCTACCGTCTGGCAAAAGGGCCGGCATTTTATCCGATGATTGAATCCGTGAACGACGACAACGGCACGCCGATTCCGTGGGTTGCTCTGTCTGGCCTGGCAGCAGACAACAGAAACCCGAACAAGCTGTATGCAGTAAGCGATTCTTTCCTGGCCGAAGGCTTCATCTACACCATCAAAGCCAACACACATCCGGCTCAGATTGTTGAACGCACACAGGTCACCGGTGCATCCGAGTCTCTCGACCTGGAAGGCATTGCCATGGGGCCGGATGGAAAATTCTGGCTGGCTTCCGAAGGAAATGCTGATGGACGTCCGAACATGGTCCTGAAAGTGGATACGGACGGAACCGTTCTTGATGAAATCACACTGCCGACGTTTCTCGAAGACAACGCACGCGGCAACGGATTCGAAGGCATCGCGGTTACCGGACGTCCGGAAAAGGAGATTGTCTACGTGGCCATTCAGCGCGCCTGGCCGGCCACTGGCGACACTGACAAACTGCACACCAAACTGGGCCGCTACGATGTGGCGACCGGCGAGTGGGGATTTGTTTACTATCCGCTGGAGGCCGAAGGTGAAGGCGGCTGGATCGGTCTGTCGGAAATCACTCACATTGCGAAAGATCGCTTTGCGATTATCGAGCGCGATAAAGGCTGGGGACCGACCACTGCACCGAATGCCGAGTTGAAAGCCATCTACGGTGTAAATTTCTGCAACGTGGATTTCCGAGCATACGATGATGAAGACGGATTGGTTACAGTCGATAAAAAACTGTTGGGCAATGTCCTTCCGATTCTGGAAGCTTCCAGTACCTGGACCGCCGAAAAACTCGAAGGATTGGCCATCACAAAAAACGGAAAAGTCTACATCGTTTCCGATAACGACGGGGTGGATGAAGCTCCGGGCGAAACCGTATTTCTCCGCATTCGCTAAGGAACCGGTTTAAACTCATAAAAAGGCCGGCTTCGTGCCGGCCACATTATTTTCATTAACCCCGTCGTCTATTCGGCGGGGTTGATTTTTGTCAATAGAGTTGGTCAGGAGTGATCGGGTTCGCTGTTTTTCCGGGCATCGCGCAGTTGCAGAACAGTTAAAAACTGCAGTTGTGTTTCATATTTGCTCATCACCACCAGCGAGACTGTCGCCAAAAAGAGCGACAGAATGCAAAGCGTCATCCAGCTGGTGATGGCGGTGTAGAACATGCAGAGCATTCCGACAATGAAGAGTCCCATGTAGACATTTCTACGGATCCGCGCCTTTTTGACCCACTGGGCGCGGAACGTTTCGTCAAACGCTTCTTCCAGAAAGCGCTCGCTATTCATATCTTCCAGTTTCGGTAAGTTCATGATCCGGTTCCAATGGGTGGACTAATAAGCGGATATCGGGCCAAGTGTAACGTTTCGCTTAATTTTATACGGCGCAGGATTGAGGCCGGGACGGGGTTCCGCTATTCCTTGTATGAAACCAAGTTCCCGGAGAGCCCCGATGTTTAAATTAATTGTTCCAACCGTTTTGATCGCAATGCTATTGTCTGGATGCCATTCGTATAACAGCAATAAGCTAGGCGCATATGAGGATGCCTATTATGAAGGAGTCGCAAGGACGGCTGCGTCTTCCGATGCTGAATCCGAGCCTGTTAAACCCGAGCAGATGCTGATCTGGACCGGCTCGATGACCATTGAAGTCCTGAGTATTTCAAATGCTACCGTGCAAATTATCTCTAAAACGAAGGACGCGGAGGGCTATCTCGAAGGCTCCAGTCAGAATGATTATGGCCGCCCGTCAACTACACTCAACCTGAGAATCCCCTCCAATCAATTGGCTTCGCTGCTTGCATCATTGGAAGGTGTGGGGGAAGTGACTTCAAAAAGGCTCTCCTCGGAAGATGTCACCGAACGATATGTTGATATGCAGGCCCGGCTGGAAACCAATAAGCAGTTGCGTGACCGGCTGCAGAAGCTGCTCGACCGCGCAGATGAAGTGAAAGACGTTTTAGCCATTGAACGGGAACTGACCCGGCTGCAGGCAGATATTGATTCGATGACGGCCCGCTTGAAAGCGATGAAGGGAAAAGTGGATTATGCCTCGCTGACCATTCAGTTGAATGCGAAAGAGCATGAAAAGGTGCTCGGCCCACTCGGGTATGTTTGGGAGGGAGCAACGTGGTGCGTGAAAAAACTATTCGTGTGGAAAGACGCATCTTACGAACAGCAGTAATCCGCTATGAGCCTTTCTCGCAGCTCTGAGGGTGTATGGAAATGACGATTCTAGGCCTGTTCTGATGCCGATCTTCAGTACGCACAATCCTGCATGTCAATGTTATCGAGATGTTGTCTAAACTCCTTGAGTTGCAATGAATGGTTTGTTGGTCAGCTGAATACTTACTACGCTATGTGCGTTTTCGTTCAGGTTATATGTGGGTTGGGGCGATAACTTAAAAGTGGTACAACCCCCCTCGGTGCGAGACGTATTCATCCCACGGGGCAATCCCCGGGGGTATTCTGAGACAAATGCGATAAATGATTCAAATAAACAGTTTGTTGGGCAAGTGATTTAATCATGATGACGTTCGATCAGTTAATTGAAACGGCAAATGACCGAAAGGGAGCGAGTGTTTGTTTGATCCTTGCATGGGTTCTGACAATAGATTGCTATGTTGTCAATGAGTTGGAAACGAAGTTGAGGACAATTTTTGAGCCCGCCCGTTTATCTGACCATGTCGATGATTTGATCGCTATATTTAAAAATGATGATGTATCAGACATCCTAATGGCGTGCTCTATCCTGAAGGATTCATTTAACAAGAAAGAAGCGGGCTATTTTATAGAGCTTTGTCTGGCCATGATCTTAGTAGACAAACGTCTTGTTGTGATTGAGAATCATGCGTTCCGTTTCCTACTTGACTATTTTTCAGTATCAATTGATGTCGTGAATAGACTACATAGGCTATTCGAAGGTGTAAACTATCCAGATGTGAAGAACCTAGATACCAGATCTGGATGGCGGCACTATCGCTTTATGCATGGGCGAAAGAAATCTCCAATCCTGCTGGAAAAAGCCTCCACTGAAATACTTGTACCTAAATACCTTGGTCTAACGTTTAGCTATACCTCTGAGGATGAAGTTCAGGATGCTTACAGGCAATTAATCACTACATATCCTCTCGAACGTTACCAATCTTTGGGAGCAGAAGCTTTAGAGGTCGCAAAGCTTATACACCAGCAAATTCAGACTGCAATGGAGATGCCTTGATGATTGACTATTATAGAGAGCTAAAACTCCCGCCCTATTCACCCGTCGCCGATATAAAGCCGCGGCTTGAATCATTGGACGAAAGAAAGCGACAGAACGCAGAGTATATATTGTTGTCTCCTCTCAAAAAGAAAGTTTACGACAATTACCTTAGGCAGTTGATAAAGATTGGGAAAATGAGGGTAGCTACTGGTTTGATTTCAGTGGGATCTTGGCAAATACATGGTTATGTTTATACCCCAACCACGAATACACTTATTGAAAAGTTCATACATGGAGTTCAGTTGTTCGTCGAAAAGGGCATCCATCATCTAATTAGATTGCTGACGGCTATCCAAAAACAAGTTTCCTCTACCAATGAAAAATAATTTTCCAAACGCCTTGAGCTTGCTTGGACAACGCCCGTCGATTAGGTCGAGGTCTGATCCCAAAGCGCGTCATAAGTAATACATCTTCTCCATACAATTTAAGGTGATATCTGGACTGATATTTTTAAAGATGGAGATCGAGCAAATGAATGTATGCGACTTGCCGGCCTGCATGATCGAAAGTAGTGGGCTAGCAGGCTTGGCGAATGAAAAGAGTCTGATGGCGCGCAAGCCATGTAGGGGGCAAAGTGAGAAAAATCTATGACTTCCAGCATAAACGCATACCAGCACTGTTGTTTGAATCTGACGGGCGCTTCTTTGCGGAACTTGCATGTAAATCACAATCTGAGTTGGTCAATATCGCAGAAGAATCTGTTGATTCGGACTTTGCCAAGGCTTTAGAGATAAGATATTTCGAGGGTAATAACGCATATGCGATAACCTTTCAGGAGCCTGAAAATTTGGCAGAATGCTATCACGCACTTCTTGTTAAAACTGATGATGGGTTCCTTTACTACACCTTGGAAAAAGGGCTAGATTTGTTCGGGCATCGGACGCCTAGTATGTTATGTGGTTGGACTCCAGCAGGTACGCACCTTAACTATGGATCACAAAGATATACTGATCTACAGAGCTTCGTTGATGATGTGTCGAATCGCCTTATTGTGTAAGAGACTATCCCTTTTGGAAACAGAAGAGGAGAAATAGTTAAGGAGAGACTTTGATGGATTTAACCATTAGCCTTGTTTGCGCATATATCATTCTTAGTTTGCATCGTGCATTTAGTGATTTATATGCCGTGCGCTTCCCCCCGAATTTAGAACCAGTGGTTAAGATATAATTTGTGCCTGTGGTATAAGTAAATAAACCAAAGGATACGAATGAAAAACCAAC
>JAROBA010000065.1 GCA_029432815.1 Pontiellaceae bacterium B1224
GGAAATGGCCTTCGCTACAATGAAGCAGGATCGATCAGCACCGATGGAAGAGAACTCAGAGGGTTTAACAATGATCAAAAATATCCGTAAAACAGTAGTCGCCTGCGTGGTTGTTTTTAGCGGTTTCTCCATATCCGCACATGCCGCAGTATGGAACAACAACCTGGGCGATAACGTCATGACGAACGATGCAAACTGGTCAGCCGCATTGACCTCGTCATCGTTTCTGGATATCGCCTTATCCGATGCGGATCGCGTAGTTTTGAGCGATGGAATGAGCCTGGCAGTGGGCGATGTGAGGATCGGGGTCAACACCCAGCCTGGGCTTGCAGGTGAGCTGGAAATCGTCGGAGGATACTTGCGGTCAAACCGCAACGGAGGAGACACCCGGATTGGGTACAGCGGCAGAACCGGCATCGTAAACCAGAGCGGCGGCAAGTGGGAAGTGGCCCAGACGTTGGTCGTCGGTATCGGCGGAACCGGGATCTACAACCTGAGTGGCGGTGAACTCGATCAGCAGCGGGACGAGTTCAGGATCGCCGGTGCAAATTCGATCATGACGATATCCGGCGGCATTCTGAAAACCCGTTCTGATGCCACGATCCAGAGTGGCAGCACCTTCAAGGTTGAGGGGACCGGCGCAAGCTTTATTGGCATCGGTGGTTCGGCTTCCGGAAATGGAACATGGATTCAGAATGCCGGCGGTGTTCTCAGCATCCGAATCGATGAAACGTTGGTTGGCGTCACTGCGATCGATGTTCAAGGAGCGACCGGCGATGTGACGTTTGAGGACGGCGCCTTGCTGGATGTCGATTTTACGGGTGCTTTTACAAACGGCGGAACCTTTACCGTTATGGATTGGGAAGGATCGGTTACGGATCACGGTCTGCAGTTCGCGGACGGGGTTGATACCAATATCTGGAGTTTTAATGTGGATGCCGCGGGCAAAAAGCTGACCGTTACCGCGCAGGGCGATTCGACCGCTGATCCGGTCTCCGGTACCATGCTCGATACCCTCGCCTTCGGTGATCCGGCCTCCGAAGCGATGCATGCGCTGATAAGCACCAATACACAAGTGATTACAGGAGGACTGGGTGAGGCGGCGCGTCAATGCCTGCCGTTGGACCCGGTTGATTATTACGGCGGGTCGATGACGGTTACCATGAAGGTCGATCCGGAGCGCCGGAACTATTTTACGCTCAAGCTGTGGAGTAATGATGACACGACCTCGGCGATGGGCCGGCTCTATCTTTATATCGTGGAAGACGGCACAGACTATCAGGTTGGATTCCGGCATGAGGGCGACTATATGCCGCTGAGCGTACCTGCCGCTCATCCGGGACTGCCCGACCGGTTCTTTTACTCCACAACGATGCTCCCGCTGGAAATGACACGCGGCAAGACCGCCATGACCTTCAGGATCGTTTCCATGGGCCGTCTGTACGCCTTGGGAAAAGGCGGCGAAAAGGATGGCGGAAACTACCAGTTCCTGATGGATACCAACAGCCGCGGCATCTATCGCGCCTATACGCATGTCGATCCCTATCTCGATGTGAGCGGCGAAACGCAGGGTACGGCTCCGGTCGCCACAGTGCGTCCCTCGCCCACCGAGGCGACCCTGCGGGCCGGCGGCTCGTTTTATAACTCGGTAAAAAACCGGATCAACAGCCGGCTGAACACCTCGATCAGCACGGACAGCAGTTCGTTCCTGTCCACGTTTTCCAAAGGGGATATCCGGTTTCTCGCCCGCTCCTATTCCGTGTCCGGTCTTACCGGAGAAACTCCGTTACCGGGCTATCAAAACGAGGCTGTGGTGAACAAGGTCGTGGCGCTGCTCGATGCGTTCGCCAAATCCTATTATGAGGACAACAGCCGTGCGCAGGACTGGGGCGGAGCGTATGGAGTTCTCGGTGAGGCCGTTTTCTATCTTCAGGATTTCCAGAATGCCCAGCTGCTCACGCCCGCTATCCTCGACACCGTGGTGGACTATGGCATTGGCGGCAGCAAGGCCCGCCGGGAAGCCTGGGGCGACATGCTCTACGCCAGCCGCGAATATGGACGTCTGAAGAATCGGCGTACGATCACCAATCAGGCGCTTGCTGCGGATTCCAGTATTTATGCCGCAAACCGTGGGTTGCAATGTATTGGCGATCCGCGTGCTTTTTCGGAGTCGGTGGCGCTGCGCTATATCAAGGAAACGTGCGGGCTGCTGCCATGGATGGGCAACGACCTGCCGGACAGCAACGGGAACGGTCAGCCGGACGACGGAAGTGAAATGCCCTACGGCGATAACTATTATCAGGTCACTGCGGACGGGCAGACGTGCGAATGGGGGTATGTCGGTGCGGGGTACGGAGATCTGGCTTATCGCGCGGCGGAGTGGTACCGCATGAGCGGTGATGAAGATCTGCTGCAGCAGATGGTGAAAATGGCAAAGGCGCGCGCACCATTCCGGCGTCCGGCGATCGAAGTGGATGGATCTAATTATTACAGGACCATGGAAACGGTCGGTTTGCTGGCTTGGCGCGGTGCACATGAATCGGACGGTGAATTTGGCGGTTACATTACCTACGGATCCTCGGCGGATACCGGTTTCGGTCCCAAGGGCCTGATTACCGCGGCCCGTAGCGGCGACCCTGATTTGATCGGCTATGCGAAGCAGCAGCTGGAGGACAACCAGTACTTCGCCTATCTTCCCGGATACTCCTCGGGAATCTCCGCTCTTGAGGTTTTCGAGGACTACGAAGCGGTCAGGGATGCGGTCGACAGTGGAACGCGCCTGCCCATGACCGACGGTCAACCGGATTTCGCATGGGCGGACGAAGGTAACCGGATTATCGCACTTAAGCATGGCGACGACCGTCTCTGGGTCGAGCCGTATTGGCAGGCCAAAAGCGGGTCCGGCATCAACGGCGTCGCACGCTTCCAGTATGATGCCCCGAACTACACGCAATACGGCGTGCTTGAAACGGTTCCGCAGTTCACGTTCGACGGTTTTTATACACGCACAATAAACCATATCGACAAGCAGTCGACTTTCCAGTGGCTGCCGCCGGAACCCCGCCCGCTACAGGCCTACGGCAACGAGATTCTGCCGTTTGGTCTAATTCCGGAGGATGCGAGCATTGACCAGCCTTTCCGGGGAAAGGCGGATTTTTATGCCTTCCGTTTCGGGCGCTATCTGATGGGCATCAATGCCTCGGAGGAAAAGACCTATACCCTGAAGACGCCGCCGGGCTTCTCCTCGGCTACCAACCTCGTGACGGGATTGGTGGAAAGTGGAACCATCATCGTTGCACCGACCTCCAGCGTGGCGCTGGTTCTTGCGGATGTGGTTGACGCCGCGCCCGTTCCCGGAACTCCTCTGGTCCTATTTGCAAAACACACGGGAGACGGTGTCGGGCTGGAATGGTCTGCGGCTTCCGGCGCGGACTCCTATACGCTGAAGCGTTCCTCAATCAAGGGCGGGCCTTATTCGGTGGTGGCCAGTAATATTATTGCAACGGGTTACTCCGACACAGAAGGCGAACCCTCCGACTATTATGTGGTGGCTGCCGTGAACGCCAACGGGGAAAGTTATAACTCCATGGAGTCGGTAATGACTACCGCCCTGCCGGCTCCCTGGGCCAACACCGATATTGGTGATCCAGACGGAGAGGGAGCTGTGGCTTATGATGACGGCACGTATACGATCAGCGGCGCCGGCAGTGATATTGGCAACGGCTCCGACGAATTGCATTTTGCCTATCTTTCGTTGAGCGGCGACGGCTCGTTGACCGCACGGCTCAGCAATATTCAGAATGCGGGTTCTGCGGGCAAGATCGGCCTCATGATGCGCGAGTCTACCGACGCCGGTTCCCGACTGGCGGCGTACCTGGTGGATATCAGCGGAACCGATAATATGCGCATGCCGATTCGTTCGTCCACCGGAGAAAGTATGAACTGGACCGATGCGACCGGCTCCGACCTCAGTGGATATCCGGTTTGGATGCGCCTGGTTCGGTCTGGCAGCACATTCACCGGTTACGTTTCAACGGATGGCGAAACCTGGACAGAGGATGTGAGCCGAAGCGTCAGCCTGAACAACACGCTGCTGGTCGGTTTCGCAGTCTGTTCACGTGCGGATCCCGCGTTGAGCACGGCGGTCGTTGATAACGTATCGCTGTCCGGCTGGTCATTGAGCGGTCAGGAAACCTGGCGCTTCGAGTATTTTGGAACCTACCTAAACAGCGTATCGGGCAATGACGATGCCGATCCGGATGGAGACCTTCTGAATAACCTGCTCGAATACGGAACCGGATCCGATCCCAATGAATTCACGGATGGGCCGGTGTCCACCCTTGGGTTGGCTGAAGATCGCCTGACGCTGACGTTTGATCGAATATCGGATCCTGCACTGACGTATTGGGTGGAAGGGGCGTCAAACCTGGCTTCCAATGATTGGAGCACCATTTGGTCGAGTACCGGAACATCCAATACCGCCGGAGAGGTGACCGTGGAAGACACGGAGCTGATCTCTGATTATTCGACAAGATTCCTTCGTCTTAAATTAACGAATTAAGGAACAGGTCGCCGGTCTTTATTGAGATTGGAGAAGCCGGCGGCTGCTTCCGGCTGATGCAATTGGGTTGTGGCGTGGCGCTTGGTGTAGGCTTACCGCTTTTCCGGCAGCATTGAGCCGTCAACCCACCTGCCCTCAATGAGGTGCTCGTGCAGCACCTCGGGAATACCCCGTTGGCCATCATTGAGGAGGGAGGTGAGGGCGAGAACACCGGCCCGTCCGATTTCTACCGCATTCTCGTCAATGCCGGCGTCAATAGCTGTATCAATCACACTTGTTGCAGCCACGGCGATGTCTTCCGGTACGCGGTAGCCCAGCTCGTTTAACATTTCGGGAATCACAGCGAAATAGGTTAGAATCGCGTCAGGCCTGTAGTTGTCCAACCATATTTTAAGGTCGTTTTTCCAGGAGCTCGACGGGCCTATTCGCTTGACAAGGAACGGGGGCAGTCGTCGATTTTGGGGGACCTGCTGCTGCGCCCATAAAAAGCCGGCTCCCATTGTTTGACCATCCATATACATGCCGGCAAATCCGATGCGTTGATATCCTTTTTCGTGGATTTTGTTGAACGCGAGGATTGTGTTTTGCATCTGTGCGGTAGTGACGAAATTAAAATTCAGTTTCTGATGAGAGCGGCCGAGGCGGACGGCTGCAAATTCTGAAAAGTCGAATCCGTCCAAGTTTATGCCGGCATGATTTTGATTCGGGGGCACCAAGATGCCTCGTATATTCCGGGTAATGAGAATCTGCTGCAGCCGTTGAAGGGGGATGTCTTTTACCCTGAATTGCTCCAGGTTGTAGCCGTGGTTTTGGGCAGTTTTCTGCGCTCCTTTCCAGTAGAGGTCAAATACATGGAATGAGCGGAGTTTTTCCGGAGGATCCCAGGTGTTCAGCCAGGCCAAGGCGGAGTGAACCGGCTGCCCGTCGGAGTTGGTTCGGTATCGGTTCAGTGCGGAGAGCTGCGGGTCGGGTCGGTAGCCGAGTTCTTCCGCTTTCCGCTGCACCCGCATGCAGGTTTCTTTGGACACGGTGGACTTATTCCGCATGGCCATGGATACCGTCATTACCGAGACGCCCAGAGCTTTCGCAATATCGGCCTGCGTGACGCGTCGCCTGGTTCCGTTTTCGCTGTGTTGGTTCATGGACTACCTTCCTGCCTTTGCAAACGCTGCTTTTATTTATTGTTAAAGTTGATACGCGCTGGTGGATCGACTCGGCAAGCGTATTCTGCTCTTTCGTTTGAGAGAGACTCTGTTTAAAGAGCGTATGAAACGGGTTTTTAAAGGTGCATGAAGCATCTTTTGTTAAAGGAAAGGGTGAAAATGAAGTTATTAAAAAAACATATAGCCTTGGCTGCAGTTATTACAGCGGCGGTTCAGGCTCAGGCGGAGGTCATATTATCCACCGATTTTACAGGTTCCACTGCGCATCCTAACACAACAGAAGCATCAGTTGCCGGATTCGTTAGTAACATTACATGGGTTGTCAATGGTGTGACCGATCCGGGGGCTATTACTGTTGATATCATCAATCCGGACAGCGGCAACACGCTCTTCACATCCACACAGGCTGAGGAGCGTATCGCGGTCGACAATAACGTGGGCAACGGTGGAAGCTGGGCTGCCAGCATTAATACAACGCTCGACGGAAGTGGTGATGTGACTCTGACTGCTGTCACCATTGGTTTCCGCACCTACAATGCATCAGGGGACTATAATGCAGGTGGCCGGGCGATCAATTGGGCGATTGAGATTATCAATACGACCAGCAGCACCAGCCGGGGCTCCATCAGTGCAGACTCTGCGGTGGTTCCTGCCTCGCCGCAGCCGACTGATGGCTCGATCACTTTGATCTTCAGTGCCCCCATTATTCTGACCGGCACGGATGCTTATGAGTTCCGGGTGATTGCATCAGAGGTAACAGGAGGTTCGGATGGAGTGCACACGGGTATTAATGACATTACCTTTAGTAGTGGTCTGGCTGCTCCGACCGCTCCGCTTAATCTGTATGCATGGCCGGACAGCAACAATGTTGTAAGCGTATACTGGGACGAAGAAATTTATTCGACCGATGGATACAATGTATATCGTTCCCTGGAGGATACGGGCGACTACACTCAAATCGCGTCCGGCGTGACGAATACCTTCTATGTCGATGCCGCTGTAACCAATGGCATTACCTACTATTACAAGGTTGTCGGAGTGAATGCGGCCGGCGAAGGGGAATTCTCAAGTTCTGAATATGCCATGCCAAATCCCTATCGCATTATCGGAACAACAGGGTCGAATGTGGAAAAATCAATGTATGAACTGTTTGATGGCGATATCAGCACCGTAGGTGTTGTGGCTGAAAGTGAATATGTCGGGTTGGACTATGGTTTAGGGAATGAACAGGAGTTGCTTCAAATGCGCTACTATCTTCGGACTGATTATTGGGGGAGCCAGACAGACGCAAATGGGTTGACGCGTGCTGTCAACCGCAGTATCGGTTTCATGTTACAGGGAGCAAACAGTGAGGACTTCAGCGATGCAGTGACCCTCTATACGTTTACGAGCAACAGCGTGATGGGGGCCTGGAATGAAATTACAGTTGCGAATTCCACACCGTTCCGGTATGTCCGACTTCAGAGCGGGGGTAGTTTTGACATCATCAACACGCTGACTGAACTCGAATTTTTTAAGGCCTCAGACTACACAGCACGCGGAACGCCGCTCTATTGGCTTGAAGGGTACGGCCTGACGGATGCCGATGATGAACTGGACAGCGACGGTGACGGCCTTGCCGGATGGGAAGAATATATTGCCGGAACGGTTCCGACCAATTCCTCATCCCTGCTCGAGGTGAATTCGATTGAGCTGACGACCAATGGGGTCGTTCTTTCGTGGCAGTCGGTTCCGAACAAAATCTACAGCATCATCACCAATACAAGCCTGAGCGTTGCGAACAAAGGAACGGCAGTTTCCGGAATTATCGCCGATTCAGCCGAAACCTCGGTGACATCAAGCATTCCATCGGCAGCCTCTGTGTTTTTCGAGATTGGTGTGGAATAAATCTCATCATCGCTGCGGGTAACTACGGCAGCTCCTGTGGCGGGGTCATTCCCGAGCCGAAAACCTAGGGAATGACCTTCGCTGTAATGCAGTAGAGGTTTCTAGGTTTAAGAGGGAAAATATGATCCAAAGCAGGCATAAAACATTGGCGTCTGGAGCCGTTTTATTTTGCGGGCAGTTCCGTATGAAGCAACGCATTGGGCGACAATGTGATGACGAATGCGGGAAACTGGTCGGACAGTGTGCTGACGTCATCATCCTATCTGAATATTGCGCCGGCCGATGAAGATCGTGCCGTTCTACTCCCTTTTCCCTTTTTGTTGTTCATGTAGTGCCTGCCTGACTTTGCGGATTTTAACTGTATTTATTGTTAAAGTATATGCGCGCTGGTGGATCGGCTCAGTAAGCGTATTCTGCTTACTAATTCGAAAAGAGGCTTCATGTGAAGAGCGAGCGGGGGGATGCTGGGGGTATTTTGTGCAGTTGGTGTGTGTCCGCTGGAAATAGACGCTGAGCGCATGATGCGGATATTTCAAAGGTGCATGGGGCATCTTTGGTTAAAACAAAGGGATGAGAATGAAAATGTTAAGAATGCATATATCATTGGCAGTTGTTATCTTAGCAGCGGTGCAGGCTCAGGCAGGGGTCATACTTTCGACCGATTTTACAGGCTCCACTGCGACTCCTGATGCAGATCCATTAGTGATTGGGTCCGTCAGCGGCATTACATGGATCACCGATGGTTTAACCGACCCTGGTGCCGTTACAGTTGATGTCATCAATTCAAGTGGCGGCAACACGTTTTGGACAACTCCACAAGCTACAGGTATTGCGGTGGACAATAACGTGGGCAACGGTGGAAGCTGGGCCGCGGATGTTGTCTGTGATGTGTTGACCAATGCCAACCTTATATATCCGAACTGGGGGGTATTGCAGACGGGCACATCGCCGATAACCAACGCCATCAGCGACGAAGCCCAGCTCTTCTACAAACTCGAGCTGAACGACTAACAGATATCCAAAGGATGGAACGTGTTCGGGGAATCCCACGGGGGGATTGCCATAAAGAAACAAAGGAGAATAAAATGAAAAGAATAATAGGAACCATGCTGGGGCTGGGACTCGCGGTTGCGGCGAATGCATCCATCATGGAAGGGGATGTCATTAAAATCGACTTCGGGTCTACCGCGACAACCGCGGACTATTGGAACACCGGCGTCATATCGTCCACAACCCACCTCGTACGGATGAGTGACGGTGCAAATACTGACGTGGATATGGAGATCTCTAGCGTTGGTGGCGATCCGGCAAGCTACGACACTCTTTGGGTTGAGAATACTGAGGCTGGCGGTTCTGATATTTACGAAGTCTGGGTCGATGGTATTCTTGTCGCGGGAGGAGGTGCTGACGAGCTCACTCTGACTTTCACCGGCCTGGATGACAGCTTGACCTACAATCTATTTGCGGGTGGTGAAGCGGGAGATGGTGTTGGTTCCACCTGGACGGTCAGCACAAGTGCTGATGGCGACAACGTCGAAACGACTGAGTATCAGAACACAGTTCCGTTTGTCAGCTTTACGGGTATCACCTCAGTTGGCGGGACATTTTCGCTTAACCTTGCTGACCTGAACGATGGGGGTTATCCTACTCCAGGACGAAACACCGGCCTTGCCGAGTTAACGATGACCGCCATCCCGGAACCGGCCACACTGGGCCTGATCGGTGTGTTTGGTGGCGGGATTTTCTTCATCCGCCGTCGTTTTCTGATCTAAGGATTCAGCAAGGCTAATGCTCATTGCCGCATTAGCTTTGTTGCTGCTCAAATTTCACTTACCTGCGGTGTGGAGTGCAATGCATTCCGCACCGACCAACCCAGACTTCCAGATTAAATAATACAACATGAATGCTCCCCGATTTTCACGTTTCTCTCTATTATTGTGTTTTACGCTGTTTTCATTCTTCGTTCCCATGGGTTTGCTCTATGCACAGACCGTGATGAATGCAGACTTTGAAGCGGAAGAAGCCGTCAACCGCCAATCCATTTTTGATAACGTTCGGGTTGCCGTGAGCGAAGGGGTTCTGAATCCGGATACGGATTCCGACGGCGACGGACTTACCGATATTCAGGAAGCAGCCTTCGGGAGCGATCCTGATCTGGTGGATACGGATGGAGACGGTCTTAACGATGGCGACGAGGTAAACATATACAGCACCGATCCCTTGCTGAGCGACACGGATGGAGACTCCAACCCAGATGGTTTCGAGATTGCGAACAGCACCGATCCCACAGATCCCGCCTCAAAGACAGATCGCCCTAATATTATTTTCATTTTGGCCGATGACCTCGGGTATGGAGACATTGGTGTCCTTTTTCAGAATTCTAAAAGCGGCAAAAAGCACAAAACACCGTTCCTCGACCAGATGGCCAGCGACGGGTTGATTCTGGATCGGCATTACAGTCCCGCTCCGGTTTGCGCGCCTTCCCGAACCACGCTCCAAACCGGTTTGCACCAGGGGCATGCCAACATTCGGAATAATCAGTTCGACAATGCCCTCGAAAACAACCACACCCTGGCCACATTGCTCAAGGAGGCCGGATACGCCACCAGTCTCATTGGAAAATGGGGGCTTCAAGGCAGTGGAAGCGATCCTTCCGGTTGGCCCGCCTATCCCACCAAGCGCGGCTATGACTACTTTTTTGGTTACGTTCGTCACGAGGATGGTCACAACCACTATCCTTTCACAGATTTCGGTTATCGCAGTGACAAGGAACTCTACGATCTGGATGTGAATATCCAGAGTGATCTCAATCTTGCCTTTACGCCCGACCTGTTCACCGCCCGTGCGAAAAAACTGATTGAAGATGAAGTGAACGATGGCGATGAACAACCGTTCTTTCTCTTTCTCTCTTATGATGTGCCGCATGCCGCCCTGCAAATTCCCACCGTGGAATATCCCGGTGAAAATAATTCCGACGACTTGGATCGTTCCGGACTGGGCGTAAGCGGGGGTGTGAAGTGGATCGGCACCTCCGGGAACATTATTAACACCGCGACGGGGACGCTTGATTCCTACCGTCATCCGGACTACACCGGCAACTCCTGGACCGATGCCGAGGAACGCTTTGCAACCCTCGTGAGACGTCTTGACGACAATGTAGGCGACCTGCGTCAAACGCTTGAAGATCTGGGGGTCGCTGACAACACGCTCATTGTCTTCAGCTCAGACAATGGCCCGCATGCGGAGACCTATCTCGAAAGCAGCGACCTCACCGATGGCCTTGCCTATGCGCCCACTTCTTTCCAGTCTTACGGCCCCTTCGAGGGCACTAAGCGGGATTGCTGGGAGGGGGGGATCCGCGAACCGGCGATCATCTGTTGGCCCGGTGTTGTGCCGACCAATTCTCTGAGCACGCAGATTTCGCAGTTCCAGGACTGGATGCCCACGCTTTGTGAAGTGGCCGGAGTCCCCGTTCCGGCTCGCACCGATGGTGTTTCTCTTCTGCCATCGTTGTTGAACCCGGATGCTCCTGTTGACCAGAAGGAGCCGACAACCTACATCGAGTATCAACACAATGGTTCAACCGCTACTTACAGTGATTTTGAAAATCACGGGGGAAGCCAGCGCAGCCAGAGCCAGGTCATCTTTCTGGACGGCTATAAAGGTATTCGCACCGCTGTCTCCAGCCACTATGACAACTTTGAAATCTACGAAACGCTCTCTGATCCGGACGAATCCACCAACCTTTACCTCAACCCGCCGACAGGGCAGGAGACCTACTTCCAGGAGTTGCAGCAACAGATGAAGGATCGCGTTTTACAGATTCGCCAACCTCTCTCCTCTGCCAGCCGCCCCTGGGATACCGTTTCCATTTCTTCCCTGACAGGCTACTATGTGAATGGACTGAACTATGAAACTTTTTCGGGGTTGTGGCCCTGGGTGCCCGAATTCGAGGACATGATTCCTGATTCCAGCGGAGTGCTTACAAATGGCTTCGACCTCTCGATTCTTCCTGATACCGACCAGAGCGACGGCGCACTCTTTGAAGGCTTCGTCAACATTCCGACCGAGGGCAAATGGGCGTTTTCGCTGACCTCGGATTCCGGAGCCTTCCTTCGTATTCATGATGTAATGGTTGTAGACGATGACTTCAATCATGACGGTTCTGTTCAAACGGGAACGGCGCAATTGGCTGCGGGGATTCATCCGATTCGGATCTACTACGTAAATGATGCTTTGGCTGACCCATTGCTGAATGTGTCCTGGGCCGGTCCCGGGGTTACGGAAGAGCCACTGCCAGCTTCCGCCCTGTTTGTTGAAGGCGTGCCCGATCCGGTTCCGGTGGCCAACCCGGATACGGCTTATACCACCGCGACCGAAACCAATGCGAATCCTGTCGTGATTTCTCCCCTCGATAACGATGTCGATGACGGTTTGCCTGCGAACTTGTCAATCGCGTCCTTCACGATGCCTCAGTATGGCAGCGTTACTCAGGATGGAAATCTTCTGACGTATACGCCACCCGTTGGATTCTATGGCGAAGAATCATTTTCTTACACCATCACGGATGGCGAGAATCTGGTGAAATCCACGATCACGGTATTTACCCTTGCGGCGAAGCAGGCCATATTATCCACCGATTTTGCAGGTTCCACTGCGAATCCAGACACGACCGATGCATCATATGCCGGAACCGTAAGTGATATTACATGGACGGCCAATGGTGTAACCGACCCGGGGGCCGTTACGGTTGATATCATCAATCAGGATAGCGGTAACACGCTCTTCACAACCGCGCAGGCTGACGATCGCATTGCGGTCAATAATAACGTGGGCAACGGTGGAAGCTGGGCCGCCAGCATCAACACGACGCTCGACGGAAGCGGCGATGTGACGCTCAC
>JAROBA010000066.1 GCA_029432815.1 Pontiellaceae bacterium B1224
TTGGTTTTTCATTCGTATCCTTTGGTTTATTTACTTATACCACAGGCACAAATTATATCTTAACCACTGGTTCTAAATTCGGGGGGAAGCGCAAATAATCCTTTTCGTATAGGTTGGGACGATAACTCCTACGGAATGCCCATCCCCTTCTGCAGCCTTTTCGACTCCAACCGCAAACTGATTGAATCACTGGACGAATATGATTCCGAAGAGCTCTTGTTAGAACTCGAACGTCAAATGAACATTGCCGAGGATCGTGACTTTAAACTAATGCTCGCATCCCTGGCCGCATCTCGCGGCAGCACTGCTGGCGCACTCTGTTTGCTAGACGGGATGATGACAACTGATTATGCATCGGTACTTGCCGTGCATTCTGCCCTTTACCGAACCCTTCTCTTATTAAAAACCGAACAACCTGATTGGATCATCCAACTGGTTATCGCGGCACTGGCGGACCAACGCTATGTCACGAATCAGGATTCTTCATCGAACGAGCTCTTTACCGTTTCCTACAGTAGCCACCACACGATTTCATACCATGCTGACGAGACCGCCGAGCTCACAAACCTTCTCGGCCATCTAAAATGTACCGAAGCCGTGCCCTTCCTCATTCAAATGTGTAAGGACACTTCCGGGGCTCGCGGTCCTGTAATGGCACTGGGCGACATTGGAGACGATCGGGCTATTCCCATTCTGATAACATGTCTGACCAACGCGGCAAAAACAGTCAAACATGATAAAGGCACAGGATTACCGGATGAGTTTTCACGCCCGATTTACGCCCTCGCAAATTTACGAGCACAAGAAGCAACTCTCATATTCCTCGAATATCTGGCGTTCCCCGACGTCATCGAATCCCTCGCCTTTTTAGAAGACCAAAGGGCGGTCACCCCTTTAGAGGAACTCATTGAAAATGAAGGCCGGATTTTCGAAGGCGATAAAGAGATCTACCCCTACCTTGCAGCGCAACGGCTCGCGGAGGCGAAAATAACCCTCGCATGTTTGGCTGACGACCCCACTCCCCAACTCTGCGCCCTGATCGACGAAGAAAGCTTCTCCGAGTTCCAGCGACGCAGAGTGATATGGGAATTAGGGCGAGACAAAGATCCGCGTGCTATCCCCGCACTTATCAACGCAATTAAAAGCGATCCCGGCGGAGTGATGGTCAATCAATCCATCGATGTACTTGCAGAATTTAAATACAAAGTAGCAGTCAACGGACTGATCGAATGTTTCGATGCCGACTTTGAAGGCAAGCAGGATTGGAAGCGCGCTTACGAACCGGAAATGTTCCGCGAAAACATTGCAGAAAGCCTCACCGAAATTACAGGGCATGAGCTCGGCCCGAACAAGAGAAAATGGCGCACGTGGTGGAGAGCCCACCGTGACACCTTCGATGAAGCAGCGCCACCCAGACGTACGAAGAATTAAGCGTTTTCAAACCCGCAAGAAGCCGGCCCTGAGTCCAGGCGGTACTAAAATGCTCTCCTCGGCTTCCAACCCTTGGAACTTCCAGACTTTGGCAAACAAAAAAAGCCCACCGAAATGGTGGGCTTTTTGTTAGCTCAGAAGAGCTGGATTACATCAGCGGGCCAACGGTCTGCATGAATTTCCAACGTTTCGCAGCATCTTTTTCCGCCAGAGCGAAGAGCTCTTCCGCTTCTTTCGGTGCGGTTTTAAGCAGCGTCGTGTAACGACGTTCGTTGCGGATGAAGGCCTGGAAGTCGCCTTTCGGTTCACGGGCATCCCATGTGAACTTCTTGCCTTCTTCGAGAGCCGGGTTGTAGCGGTAGAGCGGCCAGTAGCCACATTCCACTGCGTTCTTGGCAATGGTCTGTGTCTTCATCATGTCGATACCGTGTGCAATACACGGAGCGTAGGCGATGATGATGGACGGACCGTTGTAAGCAACCGCTTCCTGGATGGCTTTCTGCGTCTGAACGCGGTTAGCCCCCATGGAGATTACAGCAACATAAACATTGCCATAGCTCATGCACATGAAGCCGAGGTTCTTCTTACCGGCACGTTTTCCGTCCGTCGCGAACTTCGCCACCGCACCGATCGGTGTTGATTTCGAAGCCTGACCGCCGGTGTTGGAGTAAACTTCCGTGTCAACGACGAGGATGTTGACATTCTTGCCGGAAGCAACCACGTGGTCGAGTCCGCCGTAACCGATGTCATACGCCCATCCGTCACCACCAAAGATCCAAACGGCTTTGTCGATGAAGTAGTCCTGCAGCTCGATGATCTTGCGGACAATCGGCGCCACATCAGCAGAAGCTTCAGCCAGCGCGCCCGGAAGGAGGAGTTTAACTGCATTCTGAGCAGCCAGTGCTTCGTCGCTGAGGTTGTTATCCACACAGATTTCAACAGCTTTGTTCAGTGCAGCTGTCAGGTCGGCATTGGTTCCGGCTTCGAGCAGCGCGGCAACCGCATTGCGCAACAGCGCACGGTTGTTGTCTACCGCCAAACGGAAGCCCAGACCATATTCCGCATTGTCTTCGAACAGAGAGTTCGCCCAGGCAGGACCACGACCTTCTTTGTTGGTACAGTATGGGATCGTCGGGAACGTTCCGCCATAAATGGAGGAACAACCGGTGGCGTTGGCCGTGATCATGTGCTCACCGCAAACGAGGGTAACCAGTTTGACATACGGAGTTTCACCGCAACCTGCACAGGCTCCGGAGAACTCGAACAGCGGCTTCTTCATCTGGATGCCTTTAACCGTCTCAACCTTTACTCCTTCGAGGTTGTTGTCCGGCAACTCTTCGAAGAAGTAGGTGTTTTCCACTTCGCCGGCTTCGCGTTCCAGATCCAACGTGGTGAACTCCAATGCCTTGGTTTTCGCCGGGCAGGTTTCAACACAGACACCGCAACCGGTGCAATCTTCGATATAAACCTGAATTTTATATTCAAGTTCGTTCTCGTTTTTGGTTTTGGATTTAATGGTTTTGAAGGTATCCGGAGCGTCAGCCAGTTCGGAAGGCCTGAGCTGCTTGGCACGAATGACCGCGTGCGGGCAGGCCATAATGCACTGGTTACACTGAATGCAGTTGTCGCTGATCCACTTCGGAACGCGCGGTCCGATGCCCCGCTTTTCGAGCTTGGTGGTGCCCACCGGCAGTGAGCCGTCAAAGGTCATCTTCGAAACAGGAACATCGTCCCCGCGCTGCATCATCGTCGGAAGAATTACGTCTTTCGCGAAGTCGGATGCATCAGCCGGCAACAGATCCGGCAGTACGTAGGATTCGGTGATCGCAGCAGGAACATCAACCTTTTCAATCGCCGCAGCGGACGCATCAATGGCTTTCCAGTTCATTTCCACGATGTCCATCCCTTTACGTTCAAAGGTCTTCTTCGCATAGTCTTTAATCAGCTGAATGGCCTGATCTTCCGGCAGAACACCGGAAAGCTTGAAGTAGACGGTCTGCATGACCGTGTTAATACGGCCGCCGAGACCAACGTCGATGGCGATTTGCAGTGCATTTACATTATAGAAGTTGATCTTACGATCGATAATGATCTGCTGCTCTTCCTTCGTGAGGTGATTGAACACTTCAGACGTCGGGATTTCTGAGTTCAGTACAAACGTGCCGCCCTCAGCAATAGCGCTGAGCATATCATAACGACCGATGTAGGAAACGTTGTGACAGGCCACATAGCCGGCATGTTGGATGAGGTACGGATAGTTTACACCGCTATCACCGAAACGCAGGTGGGAAACCGTTACACCACCGGACTTCTTGGAGTCGTATACAAAGTACGCCTGTGCCGTCATGTCGGTATTATCGCCGATAATCTTAATGGTGTTCTTACATGCACCGACCGTACCATCCGAACCGAAGCCCCAGAATACGGATGACTTCACGTCTTCCGGCTCAATGTTGAACTCTTCGCCCACCGGAATGGAGAGATTGGTTACGTCGTCGTTAATGCCGACGGTGAAATTGTGCCATGCGCCATCATCAATATGATCATAAACGGCTTTAACCATGCTCGGTGAAAATTCCTTGGAGGAAAGACCATAGCGTCCACCGATAATCTTGCAGCCTTTGCCTTCGAGTGCGGTAACCACATCGAGATAAAGCGGCTCACCCAGAGCGCCAGGCTCTTTGGTACGGTCGAGAACAATGATTTTCTTCGCGGTTTCCGGAATGCAATCGACGAAGGCTTTCGCAGAGAACGGACGATAAAGACGCACTTTAACGAGGCCGAGTTTTTCGCCGTTGGCGTTGAGCTTTTCGATGGTCTGTTCGATGGTATCGCAGGCAGAACCCATGCAGATCACCACTTTTTCTGCGTCAGCAGCACCAACGTAGTCGAACAGGTTGTATTTGCGGCCAAACTTGGCAGCAAATTTGTCCATATATTCCTGAACAATTTCCGGAATCGCATCGTAGTATTTGTTGGAAGTTTCCCGACCCTGGAAATAGACGTCCGGGTTCTGAGCAGCAACTTTCACATAGGGATTTTCCGGCTTGAGCGCACGGGCACGGAAGCGTTCGATGTATTCCGGCTCGATCATATCCTTAATGTCAGCATAATCGATCATTTCGACTTTCTGCAGTTCGTGAGACGTACGGAAGCCATCGAAGAAGTTCAGGAACGGGATCTGTGCTTTCAGGGTAGACAGGTGAGCGATCGTCGCCATGTCCATCGTTTCCTGAATGGAGCTGGCAGCGGTCATGGCCCAACCCGTATTACGCACGCACATCACATCGGAGTGATCGCCGAAAATAGCGAGCGACTGAGCCGCGATGGAACGCGCAGAAACGTGAAAGACGGTCGGCAGCATTTCACCGGCGATCTTATACATATTAGGGATCATCAGAAGAAGTCCCTGAGAAGCAGTGAAGGTTGTGGTCAGTGCGCCCGCACTGAGTGAACCATGAACCGCACCGGCCGCACCGGCTTCTGACTGCATTTCAACAACATTGACTTCTTTACCGAAAAGATTCTGTTTTCCCTGTGTTGCCCATTCTTCCGAATACTCACCCATATTAGAGGAAGGTGTGATCGGATAGATGGCAGCAACATCGGAAAAAGCATACGCGATGTGCGCTGCAGCGGTATTACCGTCAATAGTAACCATTTTTTTGCTCATGTAAGACGACTCCTAAGTTAAGCATCCCTAGTTTTATAAAAAGTACGAAAATTATACCTATTTCACACTTAAACACCCGGTGAATCCCGGAAAAGCACGCATAATCCCAGAACTTGGCCAAATTAAAAGTTTTTTTGACCGGAATTTTTACCAATTCAAAACAGAAAACGCCTATTGATACTCAGTACCAATAGGCATTTTGAGAAAATGAGCCCCAAAGTGAGGCTCAACTTTTAGATAAGTGCATTGGCTAAAAGGATGAAGGGGTATTCAACAAGGGGTCGCTGACCGTGACATTCCTCGCCGATTCATCCTTCGCCAATGCAAAGACTACATTGTCCGCCGAGTCCGGAGCCACGGTGACAATCTTGGTTTTAAACCCTTTGAGCTGCAGTTCAAAGGTACGTTCCCCACGTACATGCTGCTCCAACGGCGTTTTTCCAATAAATTCTGCTCCGCCCTGACGGTATACTTTTGCACCGCTGGGCTTGCTGTCGATCTTCACGACTTTCTCCATGACGCCGATTGTCTTTTTCAGCGGAACCACCACTTCCCGTTTTGATTCCGAGGAGAGCGTAAACGGTTTAATATCAAAGCCCTGCTTGTGAATTTCAAAAGCGGTGTCTTTTTCAATCAGCACCTCTACCGGAGTGGTACCCAGCAGTTCAACCCCTCCCGAGCGGTATAGATCCGCGCCTTCAGGTTTGCTTTGAATTGTGACATAGGGTTTCGGCTCCAGGGCCACATGCACTTCACGCGGCGAATCAGGGGCAATAGTGATCGGTTTCGTTATAAAACGATCGAACTGAATCTCAAGGTCCATATCATCCTTCACCAGCTGGCGATACGGTGTGACGCCCAGCGTTACACCGCGATGCACAACCTTTGCTCCGGCTGGTTCCGAATACACAAGCACAACCGGTTCCCGTTCGAGTTCCACCATGAAAGGACTTTGCGATTCCAGATCCACTTCAAACTCTTTTGTGTAATATCCAACTTTACGAAGTTCCAGCAGGCGCTTTTCTCCAGTAGGAACCGCAAGCGGCGTGCTTCCCAATGAGTTACCGTCGACGGTGAAGACTTCAGCCCTTTTCGGATTACTGACGATCAAAACAGAATCATCCCGCTGCAAATCAATCGTCACATTCCCTTCCGGGTCTTCTGGAATGGTGAAGGATAGGGCTGCATACCCCATAGCTTTGACCTCGAAGGTACGCCACGGCTTGCTGTAATCAAGCCGGTAGGGAGTGCGGCCCACACGCCCGACCCCTTCCACAAACAACTCAGCACCTTCCGGCTCGCTCAGCAGCAGCACCATATCTCGCCGGGAAAGCTGCACATTGATGCTCTCTGGATCGATTGGAGAGATAACCACGGTTTTTGAGAAATAGCCGTTTTTACGAACCACCAGTTCTTTGGCATTCGCCATCAGGTTTACCTTGAGGGGTGTTTTTCCAATAAGCTGGTCATTCTCCTTAATATAGACCTGCGCACCGGACGGCTCACTGGACAAAGTTACCGGCGCGCAACCGGACATCATCAGCGACAGAAGAAACCCAGCAACCAGGCTCAGCTTCAATACTGTTGTTCTTTTCATTATTTCATACCCCATCGATTTCAAATATTTCTCGGTCAGAGACAACAGCAAGAATTGAAAGCAATTTCCGTTCCAACCCTTGGAATAATTGCCCTTTTTCCAATCTCCGGCAGCACAAGTTGACGGGCAAAATACAGATTGACGTCCCCTGCAAAATCACATTAACTCCAGACAATGACTTCAAAGAAGAAATGGCCGCCTGCCCTTATAAAAGGCTGAACACCGCTTTCTCTTCACGGGCCCGTCGGCCCCGGCAAAAGCCTACCCCCCCTATGAACACAGCAACGGTACATTTTGATAATGCCAGCGAAGCCCGCGACATCGGAGCCTTGCTGACTCCGCTGACCCATCGCATTGAGCAGGACAATGCGCTGGAGCTGATCCTGCGCGACCTCTGCGTCCATATCCGGGGCCCGGAAGAACCCGCGCAAAAAATCGCCGCATTTATTGAAGAGCTCAGAGGAGCACGCAACCGCACCAAACTGGATCAGCACGCGGTGGGCTATGCCTATGAAGCTCTGGCCCGCGGCGATGAAAACACCTTTGAAAAACTCGCAAGCATCCGCATCGATGTCAGCCCGCGCAAACCGGCTGTTTTTCCAAAAACACTCGGGCAGCAGATCTATCTCGATGCCATACGGAAAAACGCCATCACCTTCGGTCTGGGCCCGGCCGGAACCGGAAAAACCTACCTGGCCATGGCTATGGCGGTTTCAGCACTTTTAAAAGATGAAGTCAGCCGCATCATTCTGACTCGTCCCGCCATCGAAGCCGGGGAAAACCTCGGTTTCCTGCCCGGCGATTTTCAGCAGAAAGTGGCCCCCTATTTAAGACCGCTCTATGATGCCCTGCACGATATGCTTCCTTCCGAATCAATCGATACCTTTATAGAACGCGGCATCATTGAAGTGGCTCCGCTGGCCTATATGCGCGGAAGAACGCTGAACCATGCCTTCGTCATTCTCGATGAAGCCCAGAACACCACCCCTCAGCAAATGCTGATGTTCCTCACCCGTCTGGGCTTCGATTCCAAGTGCGCCATCACCGGCGACCTCACCCAAATCGATCTTCCCGCCCAGAAAAAATCCGGACTCCTTGAGGCCCGTTCCATCCTTGGAAATATCCAGGGATTGGAAATCTGCGAACTTTCCGAAAACGATGTGGTACGACATCCGTTGGTCCAGAAGGTGATTGAAGCCTATCAGGAAGAACGGATTTCCGGATCCGCTCCCATGGAGAAACAACGTGAAAAAACTATTTAAGGAAAAGAAAAAAGGAATCGCCGAGCGTAAAACGGAAGTAAAGCGCAAAAACGACGTTCCGTATAAAGCCGTCGGTCTGGGACTGCTACTCTGGATTCTGGTTACCTGGCTCTTCTTCGGGCGCGGTGTGGTCCAGACGCCCCAGCTTTCTGAAGGTCAGAAAATTCCCTCCACCATTGTGGCTGCGGTCGATTTCGAGTGCAAAAACATCTACGAAACCGACCTGAGCGGAAATAAAGCCGCCAGTGAAGTTCCTCCGGTTTTCAACATTAACCCAATCCCGGCCGAACGGGCCGTCCGGATGGTTAACATTATTTTTGACCAAATCGGACAATACGCAACAGCATCCACCAACCAGCAGCAGGTCATCCTCAACTCCATAAATGATCTATTGCTGGGCTCGAAGGTCGAAGCATTAGAACTTATAGCAACCTTCCCGACCAATTCGCTGAAGGCCACAAAAACAAAACTCTCCATCGCCATCAAGAAGGTTATGGGAACCGGCATCCTGTCCGATGAATCCCGGGTCACCCTCTTTGATGACGCATCCGATCGGATGCTCACCATTCAGACCGAATCCAACTCGAAAACAGTAGCGCAGGACGACGTCTATTCCACCCGCACAGCCGTCTGGGCCGTCTCCGCCAGCATCACAGATCCGAATCAGCAGAACCTACTGAACCGGATGCTACCCACCTTTGTTGTCGATAACATGATGTACAACGAACCTGCCACGGCCGTCCTCCGCAAAGAAGCCGCCGATGCCGTCGGTGCCGTCATGAAAAAATATTCAGCAGGCACCACCCTCGCGCGTGCTGGCGACCCCATCACCGCGCAAACCATGCTACTGCTGCAGGCACATGAAGAACAACGGCGGAAAAACCAGGACATCTGGGAGCAGACGCTGGAAATCATTGGAAACGGCCTGCTCCTCTTAGCGGGGCTCATCATAACCGCCGTCATTCTACGGGTCGGCAACCCTGCGCTGATCCGCCAGCCCGACAAACTGCTCTTATTAGCCATACTCTCCCTCTTTACGCTGGGTATTGGCCGGCTCATTACCTTCCTGTCAGTACAATACACGCTCATTCCGGCCTCGTTGCTTATGTTCCTTGTGCCCTACGCACTGGCCGTCCTGCTGGCGGGTATTCTACTCGGAGGCATCGCCGCCATCACGCTGGGCTTCTGGTGCAGCTTTGCCATTGCGGTTCTATACGGCCAGTCCTTCAATGTGTTTGCACTCGGCATGCTCATCGCCATCACCGCCACCAGCTCAGTTCGAAATATTCATCGGCGAGCCAGCCTGTTCCGCGCCGGACTGTGGATCTGCGCCGTCAAAGTGCTGTACGTCCTCGTCGCGGCCATTCTGAACCGGCCGGCCATGTCGGTTTTGGGCGGAGAAATCTTCGCCTCCATATTTTCCGGCATGCTCTCCACCGTCCTCACCCTGTTACTGATTCCGCTCTTTGAAAAGCTCTTCAAAATCACCACCGATATCACCCTGTTGGAACTCTCCGACATGGGACATCCGCTGCTGCAGAAAATGGCCATTCAGGCTCCCGGCACCTATCACCATTCGCTAATGGTCGCAACCCTGGCTCAGAATGCCGCCGAAGCCGTTGGTGCAAACTCCCTGCTGATCCGCGTCTGTGCCTACTACCACGACATTGGGAAAATGGCCAAACCCGAATTTTTCACGGAAAATATCCAACATAAGGAAAACCCGCACGACGAGCTCTCGCCGCACATGAGCGCTCTCGTCATTTCCTCGCACGTCAAAGAAGGCCTCACGCTGGCCAAACGCCACAAGCTGCCGCAGCCGATTCTCGATGCCATCGAGCAGCATCACGGCAACGGGCTGATCTCATTCTTCTACCATAAAGCAAAGCAAGCCGCCAAAGAGGGAGCCGGAAGCTCCATGAATGAAATCATTAACGATTCCGATTTCCGCTATGGCGGTGCGCCGGCCGTGAGCCCCGAAATGGCCATCCTGTCCTTGGCCGATGCCTCCGAAGCCGCAGCGCGCTCCATCGAGAAACCAACGCCACAAAAAATTTCAAACCTGATGAACGATATCTTCGCCATGAAAATCCGCGATGGCCAGATGGATTATGCCGATCTGACGATGGCTCAGATTAACGTGGTCAAACAATCCTTCATCTTCTCCCTCTCCAACATGCTGCACGGGCGCATCCCGTACCCCAAAGACGATGATAATACATCTGCTAAACCAACAAAAAAAGCATCCGCTTCGGCTGACGAAAATTCAAAAGCTGGCTGAGTGGCTGGGCGAACGGCTTGAGCCCCGAACTTCCGAACCCTGGAATGAAGTCTGTGTGGTCCTCACCGACGACGAAGGCATTGTGCCCGCCAACCTCGAATATTTCGGCAAAAACCGCCCCACCGACGTCATCAGCTTTCGCTACGATCCCGTTCCGGGCGAAGAAGAAGGATTCAGCGGCGACCTCATCATCAATGTGGACCGGGCCCAGCAAGTTGGACCCGAACAAAATGGTGCCGACTACGAGCTCGCCCTCTACATCGCCCACGGCTTCGACCACCTCTCCGGCGCCGAAGACAACACCCCCGAAAAGAAACAGACCATGCTAGATACAGAATCCGCATGGCTGGAAGAATTTGGTGTCGATAATTTCTGGGAGCGCTGATCTCCAGATCAATCCATGCCCATAGACACTCTTAATTCAGAAGTTTCGAGGGGTGTTTTCCTAGATTCGGGAATGGCCAAGTTTAGTGCAGCCACAAGATTTTAAACCCGCAGATGTAGTTGCCTAACTCTAGGATTTAAAAGCGCAGTGGATGTGGTGAAATCGGTCACCCGAAGGGTGAAAAAGAAGGTAACAAAAAGGCGAACCCTGTGGGTGTGAAGCGTGATTTGGGTTTGATGCCGGTATCATTGGATAAAACACCGTTTCCTTCATTTTCATTCCCGGATCTAGGGTTATTCGTTATCGACGGCCGAAGGCTTCATTGTGAAGCCTTGGGTCTGATACTCCGCTGCTAATAGGGTCAGACACTCTAAGTCCCTTCGGGCTTGGCTCCTGCGCATCGCCTGGTGAGGGAGCCTTGCTCTACTCGCCCATATAGAAATAATGGTGGTTCGAAGTTTATTCTATTCTGGTATATGTAGTGTTAGTTCCGTTTATTTTCATGATCATAGAGTTGTCTATAATCTGAACGATAAGATTGGTTTCGGCTATGGTTTCATCCTCTAGATCGAAGGTAAGAACTACGGAGAGGTTGGTGTATTTCCAACTGCCAGAAATCTCAATGTCTGGATAATCAGTTTCGATTTTATCTGCTTTTGTCTTATCTTCAGAATTAGGACGAAACTTCATATGACTGATGAGTTTCCCTTCTTCAAGAAACTCTAAATATCCACCTTCATCCGATGGACATTTCCAACGACCAATGAGTCCTTCATTCATCACAAGTTCAGTGAGCTCTTTTTGAGTAGGGTTGCGACCATGTTGTTTTTTAAATTGCATCTGGAATGCTGAATCTAGGGATGTGGAATCTAGCTTAACGGCTTTCTTGCCTTTAAATTTATCTTCTATTTCTTGGAAGTTTGCGACGGCAGAAACCAAGGTAATGCCTAAGAATATGAATATTGCTTTTTTCATTTATATTTCCCTTCGAACGTTAAGCCTGACCTGCCGTGCGCACAACGTTGACCGGATCGACGGGCGTTTTCACGGTAAGGTCAAGGCTCTGGTTCGCATTTTCATGTTAGTTTGATTTGAAAAATCCATTGAAATCAACAAACACCTTTGTGTGCGATTGATTCACCTTGAGCTGTAGTCGGTTTATCTCATTTTCTGATTCACTCGTGTAATACTCTGGATTCTCCAGATTAAACTCAGGGTTTGCGAAAAGTCGGTTATTTTTCCTCCACTTTGTAATCTCTTTCTTCTCAAAATTGGTTTGTTTAATTAAATCATCAAAGTCAGATGAAGAAATCTCGAACTGGTAGAGGGCTCCGCCATCTCCCATTGTTGGTAAGAAAAGACTGTGCACCTGAATGTTGGTAACACTCGCTGGAATTGGGATCTGCAGTGTCGATTTGAAAACCTGCTCTGGGGATAGATTTTGTCTTCTACTCGGCGTGATGAAAAAGATGAATACGATGATGCCGATTGCAATGGTCGGAATGAGGATTTTCTTTTTCATATTTTTTACTGCGAACGTTATGGGTGAGCCGCCGGTGAACATAAACTTCACTTAATCAACAGGCGTCGGCCACCGTAGGCTCCACCCACTGGTTGGCAACTATTTTTC
>JAROBA010000067.1 GCA_029432815.1 Pontiellaceae bacterium B1224
CGAGAGAATGTGATCTCTCGATGCTCTTAAACTTTTCGGGGGCTGGGGTTCCAGGTGATAAGGATCTGCACAACTTCATGTGATTCCCCTTTATAGGCAAAAATATTTTGGGCATAAAAATCGGTGCGTATGAGTTTTTTGGGTGAAAGATGTGTGGTGAAAAATCAGTGTGGATTAGTGGTTCAAAAATGGTCCTGTCATCAAATAGTCCTCTAATACTAATACCAAAATCATATCAGCATATATTAAAGTCCTACCTCGACCGCTTAGCAGGGCAGGCGGGCCGCCTGCGGTACGGAGGGCGAAAAGTGTATCGCAGGCGGCCCGCCTGCTCTACGCATAGCGACCAGAATCATCGCCGTTTATGCCGGAAAGTTGTGGTAAGTGGTATCAGAATTCTTTCTTTGTGCTTCCTTGCGTTGTTTACGGCCAACTCAACCGTATTTGCGGAGCTGACATGGGAGAAAAAGGTCGTAGGAGTGAAACCCCATCCCCTGCAGACCTCGACAACCATCGACTTCAAGTTCACCAACACCGGTGATGAAGCGATAACGCTCACGGATTTGCGCCCGGGCTGCGGCTGCATCTCTGGAACTTCGGAAAAGAAGAAGTACGCTCCCGGCGAGACAGGCGTCATCCGCATGGCCTTCGAATTCGGCAAGCGAACCGGCCCTCATCGAAAGAGTTTGGAGGTGAGGACAAGCGATCCATCAGACAAGTCAACCAAGCTTTACATTAGTGCGAATATCCCGGAAACCTACCGCCCCTCAGTCCCCTCCCTGAAATGGGCCGTCGGAGACGAGCCCGTTTCAAAATCCTTCCGCCTAATCAATAGACACAAACTGGCTATTAAGCTGATCAAAGCCGACGCGCCCGACGACCGGGTGGAGATCGAGCTAAAACCCATTGAGGAAGGCCATGAATACGAGCTTGTCGTAACACCTTCTTCATCCAGTGATATGGAGCGTGCAATGATACCGATCACGATTTATCCGGAAAAGCCAAACGAGTTGGCCGAAGTTAAAGCCTACATTGTGTACGTCCTGTTTAAATAATTCGTAGTATTTTCCGCGCAAGTGGACCGGCGGTCCAAATGGTAACAGAAACGCATTCCCATGGCCCGGGTGAGCAGGTCGATGGCATTGCCGCCGGTACCGTTTCCGGGGCAGTGTCCGTCGTGGTCTTTGATGATGACGCGGCCGGGAAGTCCTAGGACTTCCGTGTTGTTATTTTCAAGCTTTCGGAGGCGATACTGGCTTTCTCCATTTGACTTTCCAATGGTTGGAAACTATAAACGCGACCCTTTAGCGATACAGCACTAATTCAGGCCTGTTTACTGAGTGAGGAATAGCATGTTAACAACAACCAAGAAACGAACCGTCTGTAAGGTTCTGGAAATAAGAAAACTGACGGCAGAGACCAGTGTGGTGCGCATGGAGCGTATCGGGCTGAACTTTGATCCGGGGCAGTATATCCGAGTGGGAGTCGCGGGCGATCCGGAAATTCGCGACTATTCTGTTTATTCCGGCAGTAATGCAGACCATTTGGAAGTGCTGGTGCGCCGCGTGGAAGATGGATTGGTTTCCAAGCAATTGTGCGATCTTTCCGAGGGGGATGAAGTGAGCGTGGGCGGTCCCTATGGACACTTTAAACTGATCGAAGAAATCCGCCGCAAACCGCTGTTGCTGATCGCCACAGGAACCGGCATTTCTCCCTTCCATAGTTTTGTTGAATCCTATGAGGGCCTGAATATTAAACTGATTCATGGAACCGCCCGGGTCGATGAAGCTTATGAATCGGATTTTTACGGCGAAAGCTATTTTCACTGTGTTTCGCGCGAAGAGGGCGGCGATTTTAAAGGCCGCGTAACGGACTATCTTCAAACGCTGGATATCGACCCTGATACCAATGCCTTTCTGTGCGGCAACTGCGATATGATCTATGAAGCCTTCGATATGCTGCAGGACAAAGGCCTTCCCACCGCGCAGATCCATACGGAAGTGTACTTCTAAATGGATTAGTGGATAGTTGGATGAATGCACTGCTGACTCCAATTGATCCACGTTTCCTTTATTCCATTATTCCTCTAATCCAAAAATCCATATTCACATTATGAAATGCTGTGTTGTTACTTTAGGTTGTCAGATGAACCAATCGGATTCCGAACGGATCCGCAGCGTCATTGAACAGATGGGCTATGAAATGACCGAGGTCGAGGAAGAGGCTTCCCTGATCGGTGTCGTGGCCTGCTCGGTTCGCCAGAAGGCCATTGATAAGGTCTACAGCAAGATTCAGAAATGGAATAAGTGGAAGAACAAAAAGCCGCTGGTCACCTTTGTGTCCGGCTGCATTCTTCCGGCCGATGAGGTGAAGTTTCTCAAGCTGTTCGATCTGGTTTTCCGGATGAATGAACTGCCGGAGCTGCCGGACATGCTGCACCAGTGCGGGGTTGCCACCGAATTTTCGGCGCGCCATCCACTGAACGCTATTCAGCGCGAAGATGAACGCACCGACTTTTGGCAGGTGGCCCCGACCTACAGTTCGAGTTTTGAAGCGTTTGTTCCCATTCAGAACGGGTGCGATAAATTCTGTTCCTTCTGTGCGGTTCCGTATACCCGCGGCCGCGAAGTTTCCCGCTCCAGCGAAGAGATCCTGAGTGAAGTTCAAAAACTGATCGACCGCAATGTGAAGGCGATTACGCTGCTGGGTCAAAACGTCAACTCCTACGGACTCGACAAAAAGGGGGAAGAGATTTCCTTTGCCGAACTGCTGCGAAAAGTGGGCGAGCTGGGCAAGGCCAGCGGTAAAAAATTCTGGGTCTACTTCACCTCGCCGCATCCCCGCGATATGACACGCGATGTAATTGAAGCCATTGCGGACTACGAGTGTCTCGCGAAACAGATTCATCTACCTGTGCAGAGCGGGGATGAAAAACTGCTACGCCGCATGAATCGGAATCACAACATCGAAGACTACCTAAAAATCGTGGATGACATTCGGGAGCTACTTCCGACTGCAACGATCTTCACCGATATCATTGTCGGCTTCAGCGGGGAAACAGACGAACAGCTGGAAAACACCGCGCAGCTGATGTTGGATGTTAAATTTAATATGGCGTATGTCGCGAAGTATTCACCCCGGGTCGGCGCGCGAGCCGCCCGTTGGGACGATGATATCACCCCTCAGCAAAAGAGTGAGCGCCTGGCCAAGCTTAGCGAGGTGCTCAAACGCACTTCCTTCGAGTATAACGAAGCCATGGTGGGTAAAACCTATGAAGTGCTTGTGGAGCGCGTCGATCCTCGAATAGAAGGGGCAGTCGCCGCACGCACCGAAGGCAAGCTTCCGGTTCGTATTATGGATGCTTCGCCCGACCTGGTCGGCACTTTCCAGACGGTGGAAATCACCTCCGCCTCCCAACTCTCGTTGGCTGGAAAACTGGTTTAAGCCTTTCGTGCGTGCGGACGCTTCGTCGAAGCTTCCCTACCGTTGGTTCTGCTCAAGCTGTTCCAGTACGCTTTTGAAGAGATGTTGTGCGCAACTGCCGAAGAGCGGGTTTCCGCGCAAGGAGCGCTGCGCACTGATGGCCGGTGAGTTGAGGCCGAGCAGGAACCGGGCTTGTTGGCGGGGTCGCCCGAGGGCTTCAGAATACTTCGCTGCCAGTTCAGTAATGGCCGGTAAAATGGAGGGGTCCAACGGGGGTATCTTTCTTTCAGGAATCGTGGCCGGGGCATCCCCTTTGCAGATACCGCAATGCCCGCAGGGATCGATGGGCTCGCCGAAATAATCCAACAATCGGTTCGTCAGGCAGGTTGATTCTCCTGCATAGGCAACCATTGCATCGATGCGCGCAATCTCCATTTCCTCATGTTGAAGAAACAGGGCGGTCAGTTTTTTGCAAAGGGCTGCGCGATCGATGTCGGTTTGGAGCAGTTTAAACCGCTGGCGATAGCCGGACATTTGCAGCGTGATCAGATTTTTTTCCTGCAGGCTATCCATGGCACGCAGAATGACGGCACGCGGTTGGCCGCATCGTTCGGTGGCCTCGTCCACATCGAGCGTGATCCATTTGCGCGCCTTCTTTCCGCACGCAAAAACTTTCTTAAGAAACGCGGCCTGCTTCTCCGGATATTGAGCAAGAATGGCCGCACCGGTTTGATGGGCCTCGAAACGTATGTCGCTATAATAGTATCCTTCGAACTGAATAATGCCGAACAGCTCAAGATGCGTGAGCAAGGTACTCACAACCAGTTGACGGATGTCGTGTGTTTTGGATAGTTCCCGAGCGGTGATATCAATCTCATCGCCGGCATTCAGCAGTTCATCGATCAGGCTGGTGATGCTGGATTCATCCGGGGTATCGCCATAGACAAAGTTTTCGAGCGTGGTGCAATCTTCCGGACTGGCGAAGAGTTCGCAGATAGCCGGGGCGCCATCGCGCCCGGCGCGCCCGGTTTCCTGCAGATAGCTCTCGAACCCTTTGGCCAGGTGGTAGTGGTAGACATAGCGTATATCGGCTTTGTCGACTCCCATGCCGAACGCGATGGTGGCGCAGATGATGGGAATTCTGCCTTCCATAAAATCTTCCTGAGTGGCCGCACGCAGTTCACTTTTCAGACCGGCATGATAGGGGGCGGCATTGAATCCGTTTTGACAAAGGAACGTGGCGGTGTTTTCAGCATCTTTCTGTAGGTGCACATAAATGATGGCCGGACCGGGAGGGCGTTCTTTGAGCCGTTGCAATAGTAATTGATCTCGTTCACGGCCTGCGCATGCGGTTACGCGAAACTCGAGGTTGGGGCGATAGAAGCCGGTGTTAATGACATCGCCGGGCTGAATCCCGAAAGCCTGTGCCATATCGTCGGCCACTTGTGGAGTTGCCGTGGCGGTGAGCGCGAGCACCCGCTCAACGTTGAGTGACTTTACGGCTTGGGCCAACTTCAGATAGTCGGGGCGGAAGTTGTGTCCCCATGCTGAAATACAGTGGGCTTCGTCGACGGCGAGCAGGCTGATTTGCTGTCCGCGAATCAGGTTTAGAAAACGCTCGTTGGTCAGGCGTTCGGGAGAGACAAAGAGCATCTTTAATTCGCCCTTTCGAATGGCGTTGGAGACTTCCCTGTATTTCTCTTCGGTCAGGCTCGAGTCCAGACGTTCGGCACTGATGTTTTTGGCCTGCAGACTATCGATCTGGTCTTTCATCAGGGCGAGCAGCGGAGAGACAACCAGTGTCAGGCCGGGCAGCATAAGCGCGGTCAATTGATAGCACAGGCTTTTACCGGAACCTGTCGGAAAGATCGCCGCCGCACTCCGACCGGATAGGAGAATTTCAATAGCTTCCTGCTGGCCCGCCCGAAAGCTATTGAAACCGAATTTTGATTGTAGGAGTTTGATCGCGGTGGTCATCGTTCAGGTCCTTTAATAATGTATTGATAGATTAATAGCACACCTGGACTGCCCGGCAAAGTCGGGACCTCAGACAGAAGAATCAGACCCGTGAATAAATAAAAAAAGGCGATCCTTGAGGATCGCCTTTTTTAACACAGAAGTTAGAGGCTTAGCCTTTAACCATTGCGTTGACGGAAGCTTCAGCACTTGCCCAGTATTCCGCCGGATCTTTAGAGAATCCGTCGTTCTCGGCAGCAAAATATGCAGCCTGCTCAATCATGGAATAAACCTGTTCAGCAGTGTATTTCACTTTTGCAGATTTTTTTGCAGCGGCTTTCTTCTTCGCCGGAGCTTTTTTCGCAGCAGCCTTTTTGGCGGGTGCTTTTTTCGCAGCGGCTTTTTTGGCCGGAGCTTTTTTCGCAACAGCCTTTTTAGCAGGTGCTTTTTTTGCAGCGGCCTTCTTGGCAGGTGCTTTCTTTGCAGCAGCTTTTTTCGCCGGTGCTTTTTTTGCAGTTTTCTTTGCAGCCATTTTTATTCTCCTGGTTTTCTTCTTCCCACGTTTTCTTACGTGATGCGGCTACAAGTAAAGGCTTCCTCTTCAGTTGTAAACACTTCCTTTGATAAAAGTGTCTTCTTTGTTTTCACAGATGCCTTAATGTGAGAGCTTATTTTTCGAAAACATCGTTTCCAATGTCTGGAAATAAATGGATTTGTTTGGGGGAAAAAGCATGGCATTTCATGGTGATAAAAAAGAGGGCACCTGGCTGTTAGCCAATGCAGAAAGCAGACTGAAAAACTGGCTGGTGCCCAAGGTGCCGAAAGGGGTGGAGACCTATCATCTGACGATGACGACTTTGCTTTGGTGTGCCATGATTATCGGGTTCAGTTTCCTGGCACGCCACAACATACATTTTCTATGGGTCGTATCGTTTGCCATCTTCGGGCAGTACATCACCGATCTCCTTGATGGCGAGGTGGGGCGTCGCCGAAATACAGGACTGATTAAGTGGGGGTACTACATGGACCACTTTCTCGACTACCTGTTTCTTTGCTCGATCCTGATTGGCTACGGCCTGCTGGTGGAAGACCACAATAAGTATCTGCTTTTTTACATTCTGGCGCTGTTCGGGGCGTTCATGGTGAATTCATTTCTGTCGTTTGCCGCCACCGGTGCCTTTAAAATTGCATACATGGGTATTGGTCCAACGGAGGTACGATTGATCTTCATTATCGCAAATACGCTGATCATTGTTTTTGCGGATAAGTTTGAGATTGCACGGGTATTGCCGATCGTTCTGACCGGCGCAACCTTTGCTCTGTTTGTGACCGTTTACCAAACGCAGAAAATGCTTTGGAAAATAGATATGGACAACAAAGAGAAACCGCAGGACTGAAGGTTTTACCAGCCGCCGTGTTCACCCTGTCCGAAGCGATAAATCAGTCCGGCATTAAATTGTTGATCATAGGTTCCGGATTGCGGGCTGTAGTAGTTAATCCAGTCGGATGTGAGGGCCAGCTTTCGATGGAGTTTACAATATAACCCAAGACCGCCATTCCATTGAAAAGAGGTTTTATTGTTGTCCCGCTCCCAGGTTTGGCGTCCCAGTCCAGCCGTTACGAAAGGCCTTAACTTACCTTTGGTATTCAGATAAACCTGTCCATTTAAACTGTAGTTTTCGTAATCGATAGATTCGCCGGCGTCATCATCGAGTGTTGCCCAGGCATAGCCCAGACGCAGCGAGGTGCGCGGAGTAAAATAGAGACCCATCGTAATTTTTGTATAGGGCCCGTCGTTAACGCCCCAGGAATTATCGAGCACGGTATAGCCCTCTCCAATACTCACGCCGATGATGCCGGTGTCGACGGGATCATCCACATGATTAATCGTCGTGATTTTGCTGGGTTCCGCATCCGGCCCTGCGGCACCGATTGGAATGCGCATGTGCAAATAGACCTGATGATCGGTTTGTCCATCGGCGGTTTTACTCGGTACATACGAGAAATAACCGTAACCGGCTTTTACGAGATTGTGTCGAGTAATGTAGTTTAAACTGCGCCCTAAACTATCGATCGGATCCAGCGCAACCAGACTGGCCCATCCCAGGATTCCGGACCCAAGCACCTTGTTGTTTTGTGCACGAATTCTTCGTTCTGTCTGAAAGGCCCATTCTCCGTAGACCCAGCCCGCAAGCGGTGTATAAACCAGGTCCTGTACGGAGGGAACCTCTGCAAAAGCTTCAACGCCGTATTCCCAGTAGAAGGTGGACATCAAGAACGTGTATACGAAAGAATCCCACTGTCGATATCCGGATTTGCGGGCTACCTGATAATAGACCCCTCCAACATATAAATGGCCCAGATAGTTATAAGCCCAATCATTTCGATCCCATTCCGGGCTATCCGTTACATTGTCGATCCACTTCTCAAAAATGTCGTCGTCCTTTTCCCAGCCGGTCGATTCCTCAGGCAGTGCGGCGAGAACAGCGAACACACCAACGCCAGCGAAAAAAAGTGATTTACTTTGCGACCAGACGCGTGCGCCGTCTTCGCCATCTTTTGGATAGAACAGGGCAACCCGGTAGGGAGGATCATAGGCCCCTGCGCTAAGTTCCAAGGGTTGGAAATATGCTTTTTTCGGAGACGTTGAAGCTTCCGCTGGAGCTGAATTGGTCTGACCATATCCTGTGGCAGGGAGGATGCAGGACCCGATAAAAGCGAGGATCAAGTAAATGTTTATTTTCATAGATAGAAGTTTCATAAGCTGTGAAAAATTAAAGGTGGGGAGTCTATCGGTTATGCTTCATAACTCAATTAAAAGGTTGGACTCTTTGCCGACCGCTTTTGTTGCCATTTTATTGAAAGGGGCGGCTCGACTTGAACTGCGAAACCGGGCTACATTGTCCGCGTTTTTTATCCTGAATTTAATATTCTGTTCCTGATGAATCCCTAAGGGGAGAAAGTGGATCCAATTGTGAAATTTATATCGAAACTGATCGTCGTCCCCATACTCACCGGCCTTTGTCAGGCAACGTGGGCAGCGAGCGAATCCCCGATCTATCTCGCCAACCAGAACCCGTTTATTCAGGTCTATGGCCTGCCGAAGTCGGAACCCGGATTCATTACCCCCAAAGGAAAACTGGATGCCACGTTCATCTACTACGTTTCCAATAACGCCTATTCCGACTATCCCGAAAATGGTGAAACGATGGTGTGGGATGGGGAGACAGCGCAGTATACCATGAAATTGCGTTATGGCCTTTTCGAGCGCCTCGAAGTGGGCATGGATGTTCCCTATGTTCAGCAGAGCGGCGGATATTGGGATTCTATTATCCGGCAGTTTCATTCTTTGGTCGGCTTTCCGAATGATCGGCAGAAAGAATTTGATAAGAATCAAATCAACTACAACGTCTCCGGGAAAAGTTCGTATAGCATGACAGAGCCTCACAGCGGACTGGGCGATATCCGGTTCACAGCTGCTCTCCCCATTCTGATCGAGTCCGAACGTTCCCGGCGCGCGCTCGCGTTTCGGTCGGTGCTGAAACTGCCGACCGGCAATGCAGACTATCTGCTCGGCAGCGGTGGAACGGATATTTCGGCAGGGCTGGCCTACACCGACAAGGAATTGCTGGCAATCATCAACACCGTGCTTACTGCCAATCTGGGCGCCGTCTATATGAGCGACTCCGATGTGCTGAGCGAAATGCAGAATAATGTTGCCGGCTATGGCGGCATCTCGACCGATTGGCTCGCGTTGAAATGGCTCGAAATCAAACTGCAGCTGGATATGCATTCGGCGATGTATGACACCGAACTGGTTCAACTCGGTTCTTCAATTCAGTTGCTAGCCGGCGGCACGGTTCATGTGGGCGATGACATCCTGATCGATTTCGGCATTTCAGAACAACTCATAACCGATGCCACGCCCGATGTCGGGTTTTATTTAATGGTCGGACATACGTTCTGATTTCTTATTAACCATGCTTAAAAATAAACGTCTATTGCTCTTAACGCTTGTTGCCATCCTGGCAGCCGTAGTGGTGCTGGGAATGAAGGTTGCCTATCCTTCGCATCGGCTGATTGCATTCATTCTGCTGGGGCTCGGCTGGATTCCGCTCATCATTTCCTGGAAGATCAACCGCAATCTGCTGCATGAGCAGAAGCAAAAGCTCAAAAAGAAAGCCCGCCCATTTCGGGCGCACGGCATCGTTGCAGTTCTGCTGCTGGTTGCGTTCTATGTCACCTGGGCGCTGTTTCCGGTGGAAAAGAGTCCACTGGCCGATCTGCCGCCCGATGCGCTGCGGGCAGAAATGGCAGAGGACTTTTCAAGCTATCTCATGCTGCGCGAAACCGCCGACGATTTTGCCGCCGCCTTTCGTGAAACCGGACTCCTGGGAAAAGAAGTCAGTGCTCTCACAAAAAACGAGCGCTCTGAAATCCGCCAGCGTTGGCGCGACGGAACCATGGCCTTTGTGGAATTCGATCTGCTGAAGGGTAAATACCGCGGGTTTTATCAGATCGACTATATTGCCGAACCCGAGCTGCACGCCGATGCCTTTCTGCTGGCCTATATGGCCATCATCACACAGTACAACACCTGCCTGCAGATTGTTGAGCTGGTGGACGACAACGCCTTCATGGAAACGCTGCTCAATGAACAGGGCGAAGGCATTCCGTCCGACAGCTACTTCTTCATGAAACAACGCCTCACGCATCCGAATGTGGTGTTGCGATTGAACGCCGCGGCGGCGTACTATGAGCTCGTTAAAAAGGATATCACCCTCGACCCGGCGGTGGTGGCCGACTTTGAAGCCCGACGCAAAAGCTTTATCCAATCATTGGGAGCGAATGCCGAAATCTTCATCGAAAACCCATTGTCCGTGCTGGAACGAGCGGCCTTCGAGACCCTGCTTCCCGTGCAGAAAAAAGTCGCCGTTCAGATGAGTTACATCCGGACCACCGATCGGGACTATCTGATTACCCCCGAAATGCTCGCCGAACACCAGCCCAAGCTGCAACCGGGCGACATTCTGATTCAGCGCCGCAACTGGCATATGACCAATATAGGCATTCCCGGCTTCTGGCCGCACGTTGCACTCTATGTTGGAACGCCCGATGAACTGAACGCCTATTTCAGCGAGCTCGGCTTCCAACCATTGGAAACCATTAAAGCGCTCTATCCCGATGTTTTCCAAACCTTGGAAACCTCCGATGAAGATGGCTACCCGATCCGCGTCATCGAAGCCATCCGACCCGGCGTCGTTTTCCAATCATTGGAAACCTCGGCTCGCTGCGACTATCTCGCCGTCATTCGTCCAAACCTTGGAAAGGCCGAAAAGTTCAAAGCATTGCTGGGTGCCTTTTCCAACTATGGAAAACCCTACGACCTGAATTTTGATTTCACCACCGAGAACGAGCTGGTTTGCTCCGAGCTGGTATACAAGGCCTACAAAGCGGGCGGGCAACTGCCGCTGATACCGGAGGTCATCAGCGGACGTCGATTGCTTCCGCCGAATCTATTGGCGGAGCAGGCGGTTGAATCAATAGGGCCCGACGGTGCCTTTTCCTTTGTGCTCTTTCTCGATGCCGTCGAAAAAACCGACGAGGTAAAACTCGGCGACATCGCAGCATTCAAAGAAAGCTGGCAACGCCCCAAATGGGATGTGCTGCAGGAATAAGGCAATGTGATCTCATTAACGTCGAATTCTTTACCGCCCGCTACGCTTGAGGCACGGAGTCTCAAGGTCATTTTTTATTCTCAGTGACTCCGTGTCTCCGTGGTAAAAATCAGAAAGACCAAGTGGATACAAACGCATCAGCTGGATCATTTTGAGAAGGCAAAGAAAATCAGGCAACTAGTGTATTCGCAATAGGACTCTGTTTTGCCAACCAGTCCTATATCGATTAAAAATCTGCGGATAGCGATGCCGAAAAGTTCTTTTTATCTCCGCTCAACTCATCGGCATGCTTGACGGGCTTCATTTCTATTGCTTATTCTTTAAAAATTAATCATCCATAAAAATTATGGGCAACTACTAAGGGAAGCGAAATTTACTTAGGCGGAATAATTCCGTAATTTGCAATACCGACTTAGACGGAACGATTCCGTCCAATTAACTGTTGGCAGTACATAATATGAAAAAAATACTAATCATCATCGGAATCGTGTTAATGGCAGGCATGAGCGTCATTCTTCTTGCCGGATGTGCATCCACAAAAATTAAACGAGTCTCAGGAGATGAATTCATAAAATATGCAGAAGCATGTGAGTACGCAGGAAGCTTTGTCTGCAATGCCTATATTGGAGCGTCTGACCAAAATGCTTACGTAGAATCTGGGCATCCAGCGTTCATTGGGAAAGGAAATCAAACCACGGTATACTGGGTTCCCCTGTCAGAACTTCCGAAGGGATTAGCTACACAATTGAAAAATGGAACTCCACCTTGGACTAATTGGTATGAAAAAATTGCCAACCAGAACATGGAGCTTACGGTGAAAACGCCCGTTGAGTAAGCCGAAGTTTATGTGCACCGAAGCTCACGTTTAACGTTATGAGACAAAAAAATGAGAATTAAGAACATATGCCCAAAGTGTAGTTCAAGCGATGTCATCCGAATCCCAGGGCGTAAAGATAGCCATGGGAATAACATACTAATCGGCATGACCATCCGTAGCTCTATCAAGGTAACAAGATATCTTTGTGGAGGCTGTGGATTTTCAGAGGAATGGATTGATGATGCTAAAGACATAGAAATCATCAAAGCTAAATATAAAAACTCATAACCAGTCAATAGAGCAACGGTGTTAGACAGCAAGCTCGAAGTCGGGATTTTTAACAGCTGAATTGGCTGCGATGACTAGTTTGCGCATGACTGC
>JAROBA010000068.1 GCA_029432815.1 Pontiellaceae bacterium B1224
CAGACCGATCCACGGCTGTACTCGTTGGTGGTGGTTCCCTCGATAACCTTTAAGTACCACATCAGGCTGCTGTCATCATTGATCGTATGATGCCCGTACTGGAAGCTGACCTGAGGCAGGTCCACGATCACATTCGCCGGAATATCCACGGAGAAGGACATGGTCTGCGCGCCGGTTGCATCTGCTCCCGCCGCCGAAGTTCCGGCCCGGGTCGATCCGCCGATCGTGCCGCCGGCCGACCCGTTCTCATCGCCGATGGTTCCCTGGTTTCTAAGATCCGTCAGCGAGAATGCGCTGGCCGTGACGCCCGCCAGGGTATTGCTGTCGGCACCCGTATAGGAATCGCTCGCCGTCCCATACGTTCCATCGGTAATTTTGCCCGCATCCTCAAAATTATACACGATCGTATCCAGATCGCCGTACAGCACCGAAATCGATACCGTCGCAGGGGTACTGGTGGAACCGGCATCGTTCACCGTAAAGGTGAACGAGTCGGCGCCCCGGAAGCCGCTGTCCGGCGTATAGGTCAGATCGGGCGCGGTGCCGCTCAATGTGCCGTTGGCCGGACCGGAGGTTACACTGAAGAAAAGGGGATCACCTTCTTCATCGCTGCCGGTCAGCGTAAGTTCCACCGGCGTGTCTTCCGGGGTTTCTACGCTCTGCGCAATGGCGGTCGGTATAGTGCTGACGCTGGCGCCACCCCGCAGTACCACTTTATCAATCGCCGCCGCAGTGCCCCATGGTGAGGTCGTCGACGGCCCCCAGGCATAGATACGGAATTCGGTCGCCGCGGAGATGGTCTCATACGCCGTGCCGGCGAGATCGATGACAAAGCTGTCGTAGATATCGGCTGCTCCACCCACCGTGGTCGCCATGACCGCACTGCCAATCATCGTACCCGAACCGTCTGTTACGGCATATTCATCCACAGAACCGGAATTTCGCTTGATCGCTTTGAATGAGATGCTCGACAGGGTCAACGTCTGGCCATTTTCCGGAGTCACCGTGAACGACATATAATCGTCTCCGGTTACCGCAGCGGCAAAACTGGCCGTCGGCGCATCATCGACACCGATCGTAAGGGCACCCAATTCATCTACACTGCCAAAGGCGGCGCCCGTTCCATCCAGCCCACTGGTATCCCCAAATCCGGCACTGGGGTTGAGATCCATGAGCGTCGTCATGGTTGTCGCGCTCACATTGGAGGAGAGCATCGTCGGAGCCATCGGGTACGAACTGGATGCGTTGAAATCATAACCGACCAGCACGTTGCCCTCGGCTTCGGCCGGAGCTTCAAACGCTACAGCCGGAACGATGAAGCGGAAGCGCACGTTATCGACCGTCGTCGAATCAGCCACAACATCAATAGCATTCTCACCGGTAATGCGCAGGCGCGTGCCGGTCGAAGGATGGTCAATGTAGTACCAGCCGTACTGGTATGCGGTCAGTTCCCACTTAACGCTGTCACCGGCTGATCCAGCCGCGGCCAACCCGACAGAAGAACCATCGCACGAAAGACGGCGGCCGGAGCTGAGGCCTTCAATATAAACGGCCCCGCCCGCAGCTTCCACCAGCATGAACTGTTCGTTCTGGTCTGTATTCAGAATATCGGCGGTCGTCACGGTGCTTGAAGACGGATCATCCATCAGGCGCAGGTAGATCCCTTTATTGTGAATGATATAGGGTTTGTCGGAAACCACTTCATCAACGCCGTCCCAACCGGCCAGCAACAGGCCGCACTCGGTCAGGTCTTCGTAGCCGGGGTCTGACGAATCATTGTTGTAGTGCAGACAAAGCTTCGGTGAATTCATTTCGGTCGGCAGCTGACTCGCTGAGCAGGCATCCGTCGTAGCCGGATCTCCGCCCGTTCCAAACTCAAAAATCGACCAGCCTTTGAGGTATTCCACGCCTTCGGCACGCCACATAAATTCCGCCAGCCAGTTATAGACGTGGTTTCGACTCCAGGTGGTCTTATCCCCGGCAAAGTCACGCACGGCGAATTCAGTAAGCATGATATCCTTGCCGTATGCGTCATAAAGCGTCTGCATGCGGCTGAAGAGTGTCGAAGGGCTTCCGGTTTGTGCCCCCAGCGGTTCATACTCGTGCATGCCCATATATTCGGAACGAAGCCCCTGCTCCTCAGCCAGCGCTTCATACTCTTGACGCCAGGTATTATTGAGGCCGTCCGGGGCGGGGCCTAAGAGCGGAAGGCGCATACGCTGCATGCGCGGCCATTGATACACCGCGGTTTCCGCCTCCATATTCGCCTGATCTTTATTATCCGGCTCATTGAATCCCATGGCAACGGTGCAGTTGGCGCGCCCGTACCATCCCGGCTGATAAGGCAGGATGCCGGGCGTAGCGGAACTCATACTGCCGTTTTGCATCGGGTAATACTGGCCGTACTCCAGATCATTTTCATTCGACCAGGTCCAGCGGTAGGCCCAGCTGGCCCGGTACATAAAGCTGAAATGGAAGTGCGAGGCCTGCCCCTTTTTCGGGAAATGGGTTTCATAGTTAATTTTCCAATGTTTGGAAAACTCGGAGCCGTCGGCGACCTGCACCACGTTGGTGCCGTCCAGCCCGAGGACCCGCCCGCTCCAGGCATTCACAATTTTGACATGCTCGCCGTCACCCACATCTTCCAGCCTCCAGCGCTGGTGCGGCATGCTGGAATAGTCACCTTCAACAATCGCCGCGCCATCATTGGTCGATGCCAGCGAAACCTCGAAGCAGCGTTCGGTCTCCCTGCTGCGCAGACGGAACGTGTCGGTTCCAAGATTCAGCAGCACCTGGAACCAGGGCTCTTCAGCAGTCGTGAACGACCCGCTCGAGGACGTCGAAAGATTCTGCCCGGTCGAGCGGTTTTCGATGGTGTAATAGTCGTTTTCATAATCGAGGAAGCTCAACGCCGGCGGCGCTTCGTCGAGTGCATCGGTCCAGAGCGGATATTCGTCGCCATCGTTTTCCGCGAAAACAACCAGTTCACGGATCACCGCCTGTTTGGAGTCAGTCGTATAGACGCGGACTTTGGTGGCCGCGACCGCAGCATCAAACCAAAGGCTCAGGTTTTCGTTGGTATTGCCGGATACCGTGCCGCCGGAAAAAGCAACCCAGTTTGATCCATCATGATATTCCACCGTGAAGTCTTCCATTACCGTTGAGGACTGCCCTTCAAAACCGGAGTAGAGATGGATGCCGCGGACCAGCTCGCTCTGCGGGAAATGCACCTGGAACTGGTGCGGCCCGGCAGCATTGGTGCTGGCCCACGCGGAGGAATCATCAACGTAGCCGTCGATTGCCAGCCCGGGATAGTTGACGCCGTCCACGGAGGAATAAGAAAACTGCCGCAGTTTGGCCACGTTCAGATCCAGATCCATGCCGAACCGAACCGGCAGACCGTCGGAGGTCGGCGGATAGAGCGCCAGCTCCCGAATGAGGGCGGTGGCATCGGTCGTGTAGAGGCGGAACCGCTGCGCGGTAACCGGAGCGTCGAACGAGATGTTCTGCTCCCGCAGCCCAATCCCCGAAAAAGAGGTTCCCGCAATATCCACCCAGGCGGAACCGTTGTGATATTGCAAAACAAAGTCCGAGATGCCCCCGTTTGACGTGTCCCCGCTGTAGAGGTGAGCGCTGCCGATTTCCATGGGCACCGCCAGTTCCACTTCAAACCAGTGTGGGCCGGTACTGTCGCTGACCCAGCGGTTATCCTGCGTCACAAATCCATCGTTACCATACTGCGCCGGCGTCGAACTGCTGTTGGCCGAATCGGCGGAACGGGTTTGGTATTTTGCCAGATTAAACACCGTGTCCGAGCTGTACACCGTTTCGGGCGGCTCCGGCGCTTCCGGCACGGAACCTTCGACCACAATTTGGTCCGTCCGCTGGGCATTGGAATACGAGGCTCCGCTGGCCCCCCACACATAAATACGAAACTCAACCGAATCCAATCCCTGGAAGGCCGTTCCAAACGATGAACCCGTGGATAAATCGATAAACGTACTCTCATAAGGCGTGAGACCCTCCGAGGTGGTGGTCGTCAGACTGGAGGCCATCAGCGCATCCGCCGTGCTCCAGGCACTCGCATCGCCGTTTATTTTGGCACACACGTTCCACTCGTTCGCCACCCGGTCTATAAAGTTGGTTCTAACCGCCTTATCAATGGAGAATCCGGTCAGGTCAAGCGTTCCGGCTGCATCCGCCGTGATGATAAACGAGTAGTAGTCCCCGTCAGCAATCGCACCGGCGAGATCCGTTGCGGTACAATCTTCGCTTGTTGAACTGATGCATCCGGCGGCGGTCGAACCAAAAGCGGTTCCGCTGGCCGCGAATCCCGTATTGTCACCGATGGACGTAACGACAACATAATTGTTCGCCGCGCCGCCTGCGGCGGTAACCGCACCGGCGCCGGCTCCCGAAGCCACGGTCGTAGCGGATTTGCTGCTGCTGAAATCATAGCCGGCAATGATCGCCGCGTTTGCACCGCACGCGAGGCCCAGCCCCAAAAGCATTCCAATTGTTTTTTTCATCTCAAATCTCACTGTTCTCTCCGTGTCTCGGTGTCTCGGTGTTTTTTTCACTTATAGAACTTGGGAGTGTAGCACGTATTCATCATTTGTCATGGGGCGCAATCGCGCCATACCTGAAAGCAAAAGCACGGATAACACCTGTATATTTCTAAAACGGCATCTGCAGTCACCACATCCGTCTACCTTCTGAAATCAGTCGCCGGGACACGATGAACCCCATGACGCTTGCCGGACAGATCCTCCCTCAGACCGTCCAAACCCTGGAAAATCCCACCGGCATGTTTCCAGGGATTGGAAAAAGAGTCCTGACCGACCACCGCATGGCCTGCGTTCCGGCAGCTGGCGCCAACACGCCTGGCGTTGCATATACCATCTTCTGCATTCGGGGTATCCACTAATGAATTCGGGGAGACATAGGTCTCCCCGATCTCACATGTTCAATAGAATCTAGTCTTCGACATAGGGCCGGAAGAATTGCAGGTCGTCGGCAATGGAATTCGTCACGGAAATCAGACCGTCGATCCCGTCAATATTTTCAACGACCGGGCTCCAAACGCCGAACATGAGATCATCTGTGGCTTCCAGGCCATAGGAGGTTCCCCAGGAAGTCATCCAGGACAGCACGATTTCCGTTCCGCCTGAAATCACTTCCCCTCCGAAGTCCGGAATATCAGAGACCTCGGTGAAATTCCGGTCGAAGGTCACGCCGGCGATCGTTGGATTAACATCATTTACACCGTACAGGGTAAATGTCCCTGTGACACCTTCACCAATCTCTACATCGAAGAAGAGCATCCCAATGCCTGCGGCAGGATCCGTTCCGGTAAGCATTTCCAATGAAGAAACAAGTTCCGTCGTAACACCATCGCTGAACGATAACCGCACGCCCTCAGGATCCAGACCCGTGTTTTTTTCATTCCCACCGAGGACACCGAGGCGGAAACGAATCGCTTCGGAATTAGTCACCGAGAAGGTCAGCATCTGACGCTCTGTACCCACGTTAACGTTGTTCAGCAAATACCCGGCATAAACAAAGTCCGTACCGTTGGTGACGGCTGAGGGATCATCCAGCGGGCCCTGGCTGGTATTGTTGCGAATGAGGGTAATGGAGGCATCGGCTTCCAGTGTATCCAGGAACGTCGGCGTAGACTGCACATAAGTGCCCGGAGTTCCGTATTCTCCCGTAGAAGTAGAGGACGCACCGCCAAAAATGAGGTAACCATCCGTGCCGTATTTATGATCAACGGTTCCCACATCGAAACTTTTCACCACGTTGGTGGTGTAAAAGCTCGAGGCTTCCGTGCCGATAACATCATAGCCGGCGCCGTCCCCAACCGCACTGATGGATACATCAGCGGCAGCAAGCACCGTAATCGATACCGTGGCCGGATCGCTGACGGTAACGCCGTCGCTGACGGTAAACGTAAAGCTGTCCGGACCCTCATAACCATTCGCGGGCGTATAAATAACATTCGGAATAGAGTAGGTGTCCAACGTACCGTGGTTCGGGCCGGTGGCTATCGCAAAAGTCAGATCGCCTCCGATGCCGCTCAGCGTAATATTCAACGCGGTTTCCGCAATTGCGGTTACCTCCTGCGGCAGTGCGGCCATTGGATTTTGGACGGCGGTGATTACGCCGTTGCCGTTGGCGAAGTAGGCTTCGAACTGGCCCACACCGAGTTCGACTCCGTCAACATACACATTACCCGCTTCGAAGATATCGTCCCAAGCGGTGGAGGCGTCGAGCGTTAACGAACCGGTCCAGTTGGTGGTGAAATTGATCGTGGAGGAATTGCCATGGACCCCACCAGAGAACAAATTGACCGCTCCGGGCAGGTTCGCGGTCAGGCTTCCGTCGATAGTCGCTGTGATCGTGCTGTTATTGATCAACGCATCGTTGTTGCCGGTGCCGGCGATAAGGGATCCCCCTGACAGGTTAAGGATGGTTGCACCGCCGCCCTGGTTAAAAACAGGCCCCGAACTGTCGGAGGTAATGGTGCCGCCCGTCTGGGTAAACGTGCCTCCGCGCAGGGAAATCACGCTGGCCGTAAAACTTCCGCTGCTCACCGTCATGGCACCGCTATTCGCCAGACGATATTCCATTGTGGTCAGGGCGCCGCCTCCGACGTTAAAGGTGGTGCCGTTCACTAAGAAAATGCCGGAATCACTGGTTATGCTTCCGCCATTCAGATTGAAGGTGAAGTTAGGATTATTATAGACGTTATATTGATCTCCAAGTCCAGCACCAGCAGTTTGAGTAACACTGACCGTCCCGAGACTGCCCGCATCGAAATTGCCGTTCACATTGCCGCTGCCTAAATCGTCAAAATTATAATCATTCGTGATCACACCGGCCGGATCACCAAATTCACTGGGAACCCCGGCGCTCCACGTGGCATCCCCGTCCAGGTCGAAATTGGCGCTGGTCAGGTATGTATCCGCCGAAGCGGTTGCTGCAAAACAGGCGATGGCCAAGCCTGCGATTGATCTCAATATTGTCTTCTTCATCTCTCTTCTCCGTTTTAAATATTCAAACAAGGGAGGCAAGCCGCAGCCCATCTCCCTTTTCTTAACCAAAGCCGTTCAGAATCAAACGGCCTTGGTGCACATAGTTTATCGCGTTCGGCTAGACCATGAAAAAGCGACGACCAAGCAGAATCGACCCGCCGAATGCGGTAACCAGTCCCAGCGTCGCCGGTTCCGGAATTACGTTCACAGAGATGTCAAAACCCTGAAGGTAGAAGTTATCGTTGTTGCCGGCGAGATCTGGAGGATTGTAGCCTCGAACTCTAAAATCGGTTGAGAAGTTGATTACCTGGTTTGGCGCAAGTTCGTAAGTCTCTGCCGCTGAATAGGTCGAGAAAGCAAGATCATGGTTAGAAACTGATCCTGCCGTACCATTAGCACTGGTGGGATCTAAAAACTGTCCGGCCGAAATCGTGCTAGGATCAACGCCATCAACCCCAACGTTTGCTCCACTGGGCAAATTGTTACTTCCGTCAAACACAAAGCCCCCAACAGACGGAGCGGTCCAGAGTAGACGGTTTAGATCAAAATTGACTGTCGTTCCTTCTGCTAGAGCTTCACCATTAAGCAGAACGTTCGAGAAGGAAAAAATCAACAGCTGGTTAACCCCCAACTGACTAGTGGCAGCGCTGGTGTTGACTCCCAAGCCTGCGTTGGCTGAAGTCACATAAGCATTCCCATTGCCGGTGGTAACCGAGATGTCTGCGGTGACTCCACTTCCAAGTGCAACATTTGACTGTGCCAACAAGCTAGGTGTGCCGCTAAGACCGCCATTGTTTGTACTGTGGTAAGTAAGGAGGGTGCCTTGGTCTCCCGCTGCTGTGAAATCGACTAGAGCGGCACTTGCAGTGCACGCAAATCCAACGCCTAATAATATTCCTGTAATCTTCTTCATTTTTTCTCCTTTGTTTATTCATTGCGCAAAGGGAAGGTGTGTTTCCTCGGGTCAACGCCCTCTTTCCCCCATTTGAATGAACGAAGTTATAGCTTGATAGGTTTTCTGACTACCTGCTAATATAAGTAGGTCTCAGGAAATACAGAAAAAGGGGTAAGCCTGATAAACCGTGAATGAACATGAATAGACGTGTTTGTTCTATTTTCAGCTAATAAACCTACAGAATACCGGAGCGGAAGGCTTTCGCAACCGCCCCTGACTGCGACTGAACGTGCAGTTTCCGGTACAGGTTTTTGACATGAAAATTGACCGTGAAATAGCTGACCCCAAGTTCATCGGCGATCTGCTTCAACGCAAGTCCTTCCGCCAACTGCGTCAGCACGTCCATCTCCCGGTCCGATAAATTAAACTGCTCGGTGGGTATGGATTTCTGCATTTCATTGATCACCGTTCTTGCCACCATCGGGCTCAATGCCGCCCCGCCCTCGAATACCTGCTGCACCCCCTGGACGATTTCCTGCGGGGTGGCCGACTTCAGAAGATATCCTGCCGCCCCGGCATCCAGAGCTTCCAGCACTTTTTCCTTCTCTGAAAAAACCGTCAACACCACCACAGCTAAATCGGGGGCAAGTTTCGACAGCTTTTGAATGCCTTCCACACCGCTCATACCCGGAAGACCAAGATCCATCAGCACCAGGTCGGGATGTGCTTCGGTTGCAAGGGCATCGAAAAGGGCCGGACACGATGAAAATACGCGATCGCAGCTCATCTGTTCCTTGCGGTTCAACAGACGCTGCAGCGTACGCCGATACCCGGCGTCGTCTTCCACGATCCATATATCCATCTTAATCATATCAGTTCGACGTTTTATAGGAATGGTCCGATCTATTCAACAAGGACTTCAAAGGGACCCGCAAAACCACGCTGGTCCCTTTCCCCGGTGCCGAGTCCAGCTCCAGCCGTCCCTCCATTTCCCGAGCGCGATTATGAATGCTCTCCAGTCCCAGTCCCGTTGATGGTTGCGTCAAATCAAAGCCACAACCATTATCGCGTACGGAAACCTCAAGCGATCCATCAACAACCCGGAACCCCAGCCATACCCGGGAGGCGCACGCATGGCGGGCGCAGTTATGCACGACTTCCTTGAAGTACATAATCAGATGGCGTTTAAACGTCAGCGTCACGACGCAATCGGGGCATTCCTCCGAAACTTCAACGGAAACCTCCACGCCCCCCAGAACACGTTCTGCCCGCTCTCTCAATCGTTGAAGCAGGGCCGGCAGGCGGATCGACTCCTCATCGATAACCCAAACCACTTCCCGCAGCGATGCCCAGGCCTCGCGCGCCATCAGAGCCAGATCGCACAGTTCCTCCTGGACGTCCTCGTTCACATCGGCATGTTTCAGCTGCTCGGCCGTGAGCGAAATACAGCCGAGACTGCTTCCAACATCATCATGCAGATCACAACTGATCTGCCTTCGAAGCCGTGCCTGCACCAGTTTTCTGCTTCGCAGCATGAAGAAAACAAACACCAAAACCCCCGTCATAGCCAGCACCCCGAGACTCGTCTGCAACACGGTACGAACCTGAATCCATCGCTCGGTCAGAAACAGTTTCTCAGCTTCCATCGCTTCAAGCCGAGACTCGTGCGGCTTCCCTGCCGCCAATTGCTGCAGCCATTCGGGTAAGGGCAGAATATTGCGCCCACCCACTTTCCCATCAACCAGCATAACCAAAGCCGTTTGTACATCCTGGTCATAGCCCCGAATATGCACATCGCGACCGCGGGAAAGGTTACGACCACGTATAAAAACTTCCACCTCACCCAGAGCAAATACCGCCTGCCCCTGATACACCGGAAAATCATTACACTCGATTTCCAAAGCAGTAATGCTCACTCCTCTTCCGGCCAGTCGCACCATATTATTGCCCGGATTCTTTAACAAATGCTGATCTTCCAAAGGAAACCGCTTCTCCGCACCTCCCTCACTATTTTGAACCACGCGATAGATATTCATGGTGTTGGGGAATCCGTACCCCGGCACATCGATCCCACCGGCACTCTGCCCCGGAAACAGATTCACCCACCCGAGCTCTTCCGTTGAATCCAGTTCCACTCGAATCACCAGCGGCTTATTCAACTTTGCAGCGGGCAGTTTCAAGAGCAGGTTGCCGCCCTCCCCTTTTTTGGCCGAAAGCGGCATTCCAAGCGTCTGACGAGGAGACCCCAAATACCCTCCCGTCCAATAAGGCGCAGAATCGAAACTGGACGAAACCTCCTGAAGGTTGACCTTCTGCAGCTCGCCCTGCCTCATTTGATGGATCCGTCCTAACGCAAAAAACTCAAGCCCGTTTTCCTCATGCCCGGCAAAAACCTCCAACCTCAACGGTGCTATCGGGGCATCTTCCAACGGCAACGCAAAGTAAACCGGACGCAGGCCTGGATCAGGAAAATCCTGCATGGTCCAATCAACATATACTTTATCCACCTGCCCCTGCTCATCAACCGAACAGATGCGGAACCGCTTCGGAAAGGCATAGCCTTTAAGATCAGATGAACGCTGGTCCAGCGCCGGAACCATGACAAAGCCCAATGTGGGAAATGCACCCCCGCTAAAAGTCAGCGACCACAAAGGCTCATCCGGAACGCCCTCAACAATGGGAATGTAGTCACTATGATAGCCAAACGAGTCGAACTGCATTCCGAGCTGCAGCGGAGCCAACTCTGTGAGCACCTGGGTTTCCTGCTCGATCCCCTGTTCCACCTGTTTTAAGCGTGCAGGGATTTGGAAAAAAGGAACCGAAGGAGTTGCGGAAATCTCATCCGCCGCCGAAGGCTTCAATGGATCGGAGTAGCCTTCAAATGCCTGCACATCGCTTCCCGTCCAGGCAAGCATCCCGACAAAACACACGATCCGACCTAGCATATTTTTTTTGATACAACCTGTCACGCAACACTCCTGACCCGCGGAGAGACCATAGGCGGATTTTCGATGGAAAAACTATGCACGACGACCATGCCCACCCTACGGCAGTCCCCAAATCCACCGATTTTAATTTAATCACGGTTGTACCGGAATATCGCGCAACTTCAAAAACCTTATTGGAGAAGATGTAAAAATGGTCTTTTCGTCCAGGATAAGAAGTTGCGTACAGATTGTTCCAAAGTCTGGAACAAATTACTCCACTGGTCAACAATGACCGACCAGGACATTCCCCATTTTCCGCCCCCCGGTTTTCGTAAGCCTTTGAGGGATCGGCACAAACCGCTTCCATAAAGTGAAATGGTCTCCTTTAATAC
>JAROBA010000069.1 GCA_029432815.1 Pontiellaceae bacterium B1224
TACCTATGACGATTATTGGGAATGGAGGAAAGCCCGTCAGGCTCAAGCATTGAAGGTCGCCGCATAAAGTATCCATAGATCTCAACTGCACCCTCGGTCCACTGCACTTTTTCATTTAACTGTTTCAGGAATCTGCCATGAATAGGGTTAAGGAAAATTTCGCTGCCAGAGTTGAGGTGTTCAGCAACGAAGACAATGGCAAAGTTCAGCTCAGCAACATTGAAAGTTAAACCCAACTCAGGAGAATGATCATGATAAAGTCCCTCTCATTTTTTGCAACAGCGCTGCTGCTTGCCGGTACCGTTCCGGCCGCACAAATCGATGGCGTAACCCCCGGGGAATTCACTATGGATCTTGAAGCCGCCCGAAAAGTGGCGGCCGAAAAGAAGCTGCCGATCCTGCTCGATTTCTCGGGCTCGGATTGGTGCGGCTGGTGCAAGCTGATGGATGAAAATGTTTTTGCGAAGGAAGAATGGAAGAACTATGCAGCGAGTAATCTCGTGATGGTTCTCATCGACTTCCCGCAGGACAAAAGCCTCGTCCCGGAAAAGTATGCTGTGCGCAATGAAGCCCTTTCGTCTGAATATGGCGTGGAAGGTTTTCCAACCTTTGTATTGCTGGACGACGACGGCGAAACCGAGCTCGGCCGTTTGACTGCGGGGCAGGACAAAACCCCGGCCAGTTTCCAGATGGAAGTGGAAGCATTGGGCCGCAACCGCGCTACCGTGCTTGCCGCTTTTGCAGCCGGCCTCAGCGCAGAAGATAAAGCCACGTTCGACGCGCTGAATGCGAAGCTGGCCGCGAAGAAAGCCGCTTTGGAAAAAGCGGAAGCTGCACTGGTCAGCGCCCAGACTGACGTGGAAACACTGAGCGTGGACATTGGAGAGACCCAAACCGAGCTGAAGGAGTTTCGTATTGGTCTGTCCGGCGAGGAACGGTTTGCGGAATACACGGCGCTAAAGGCGCAATTCGAAACCGAAGTGGAAGCGTTCAATCAATGGATCGCCACTCAGCCGCAAGAGAATGAAGAGAACATGGCGAAATTTGAAACCATGCGTGGCAACCTGATGAAACTCGCCGCGGAACTTGAAGCATTCTAACTGAGTACCCACGGGGGTGGGGCAACAAGGAGTATGAAAGATGACAATCACTAAAGAAGCGTTTGGAACAACGGCCGACGGGCAAGCTGTTGACGCCTATCTGCTGGAAAGCGGCAGCATTGCAGTTAGAGTTATTACCTATGGTGCAACGATTGTTTCGATCGAAGCTCCGGATTCTGATGGAAATGTGGATGACCTCGTTTGCGGCTTTGATACGATCGAAGAGTATCAGAGCGATGCCAATCCGTATTTCGGAGCCTGCTGCGGTCGTTTTGCCAACCGCATTGCGGAAGGTAAATTCAGTATCGATGGAGAGGAATATTCGCTGGCCCTTAATAACGGGCCGAACTCACTGCATGGCGGATTGGTCGGATTCGATAAAAAAGTGTGGAATGCGGAGATTGTGGGTGATGCCGTCAAGATGTCGCTGGTGAGCCCGGACGGTGAAGAAGGATATCCCGGAACACTGACGGTCGAGCTGACGTATTCCCTGAGTGCGGAAAACGAACTCCGCCTGGAATATGCGGCATCGACGGATAAGAAGACGGTCCTGAATCTGACGAACCATAGCTACTTTAATCTGGCAGGGAAGGGCAGTGTGCACGACCACTACATTTCCATCAACGCAGACCGATACACGGTGGTGGATGACGATTCCACTCCTTCGGGCGAGCTTCGTCCAGTGGTTGGAACGGAGATGGATCTGCTGGAATCAAAGCCGATCGGTGAAAATATCAACGCGGTTCAAGGCCTTGGTTATGATCATAACTATTGCATTAATCAGAAGAAAGCAGGCGAGCTGACGCTGGCCGCTTTTGTTTGCGATCCGGAGAGCGGGCGTACGATGGAATGCTGGACCACGGAGCCGGGGGTACAGTTTTACACCGCGAACTATGTGGAGAATGTGAAGGGCAAGAACGGGGCCTACTACGCAAAGCACGAAGCTTTCTGCCTGGAAACACAGCATTATCCTGACAGTCCGAATCATCCTGACTTCCCGCCAACGGAACTGGCCCCGGGCGAGACCTACACGCAAACTACCATCTATACGTTCGGGGTTGTTTAGCCCGCACCGTGTTCAAAGTGAAACAGCAGGCCGACGGCCTGCTGTTTTTGTTTCCAGAGTTTGGAAATTCCGCTACACCAGCACCGTTTCTGCTGTATTCCTTAGCTTGCATCCCGCAGGCTGTTCTTTGATTTGGATAAAGGAAAATGTCATGGAAGAAATGCTGATACCTGCTCTGAAACTCTCGCTTCTCACCACGCCCACGATTCTTGCCATTGTGGCATTGGTTCAACTAGGCAACCTGAAAAGCGATCTGGGTCGCACGAAGTCGGTGCTGAAAGCCGCGATGGTTGAAATCGAACGTCTCAGCCGCAAAATACCCGATTCAAAAAAAGAATAGCCAACCAGTTCCAAACGTTGGAAACCGTATGGGGTTTCATGGGACTGCAGGATAAGCTCGGGGTAGCCGAAGCTGGTTAAATCAAAAACCGATTGCGGACAAACCAACAGCCAATTCCGAAGACGCCTATCAAAGAGGCGGCCGAAGGCTCGGGAATAACGCTCAGTGTACCGGTTGTATAGAGTTCAGATGTATCCCACTCCAGATCGCCTGTTAAAGGAGTTATTGAAGAGAAAGTACCGTTCACACCGCCATCCCAGTTAAATAAGTTAAAGCTGGAGCCGTAGGTGGGTATAAATTCATTTAGAAAAACCAGTTCCAATCCGCCAAAGAGATCCGTTGAATCCGTGACCGTCAGCCGATCATATTCGGACCCAGATTCATATCCACCCAGCTCCATTTCAAGAATTCCATGTTCCGAAATTGTCAGCGCACCATCTACCATACTATCTGTGGGACTCAAGCCGGGTGAAAAAACACCATCAACGGTCAAATCGCCCAGTAAATTTGCAGTCTCTAAACGGTGCTCGGCGCTTAATAAGGATAAGCCGCGAACCTGCCCGTTTACAGCTAATGTGCTACCCGACTCGAAATAGAAATTATCCATAGTGGCATCAAAATCTGATCCGACAGTCAACGTTCCGCCAGAGCGCAAGTTCAGAGAGCTATGGTTAATAAGTGAAATGCTGCCTGATACAGAAACCGCTCCTCCGTTTGAAATTTCCATACGGCACGGTACTCCCCAGGGGTCCCACGTCCCGGGAGTCCGCCCAGGTAATTCAGAAGACCAAAGGCTCAGATCTCCGTTAATTTCCAATAAGGATCCGGCGCCGTTAATAGATGCATAACTGTAAAGCCACTCATAATTCACGCCTGTACTCACGGTTCCATTGATATACATAGAATTGTTACAGTGGACAGTACCTCCGTTGTTAATCAGTAAACGATTGCCATAATCAAAGGAGGAACCGGAACCTATCGAAATGGAAGAAGCCTCAAGCATCGATCCTGGGTCGGTTACCAAGACCTCTCCTGAAATATATAAATTATTGGTTGAGACAACCTCACCATCTTCAACCGTCAGAGCTTGAGTGGGTACGGCTACGGAGAAAACGAGATACGTTAATGTTAAACAACTGATACTGACTTTCATCCTGCCTCCCCTGGATCTCATTTCTTTAAAAGCGGATTGCATCATGAAATATATGGTCGCTAAGAACAAGTATTGCTTCCGTGTATTCTTGAGTGCTTTTTTACTATGTTTACTGTGGTTACGGAAACCGGTTGCGGCTTTTCCGATTCCCGCAGTCATATATCGGTAGACCCCCGGTTTCTATCGAGTAACTATTTCCAAACAATATATCCGGCGTAAATTGCGTTTATTGCCGGAGGTGGTAATGAAACGGATAATCGTAATATCAATCCTTTGGTTCGCCGTGTTCAGCTGTATTGCGGCAGGGCTTGATCGACAGACCTGGCTGGTTGAGGGCGTAACCCGCCAGGCGCTGGTTTATTCACCGGCCGATATACCGACCAACGGCTGTCCGCTGATCTTTGTATTCCACGGGCACGGCGGAAATATGCGGAATGGTGCGCGCCAGTTCAGAATGCACGAGCTTTGGCCCGAGGCCATGGTTGTGTATATGCAGGGATTGCCGACGCGAGGACAACTGACCGATCCGGAGGGAAAAAAGAATGGCTGGAATTGTAATCCGAACGATTTAGAAAACCGCGATCTACACTTCTTCGATGCCGTATATGCCTCGCTGCTGGAAAAAGCCGATCCGGACCGGGTGTTCAGCACCGGGCACTCCAACGGGGGTTCGTTCACGTATTGTCTCTGGGCGGTTCGTGGTGAGCGGCTCGCAGCAGTTGCTCCCTCGGGGGCAGCGCTTGGCCGCTGTAGAGGCAAGGTGACTCCAAAGCCCGCACTTCATTTGGCCGGAGAAAATGATCCGCTCGTAAAATATGAGTGGCAGGCGCGTACCATTCAGGCACTTCGGAAGCAGAATGACTGTGAGCAAACCGGGGAGCCGTGGGCCTCTTCAGGAACGCTGACCGGCACGCTCTTCCCGTCAGATACAAATACTCCGGTCATAACGCTGATCCATCCCGCCGGGCATACGTTCCCTGCCGAAGCACCGGAGCTCATCGTAAGATTCTTTAAAGAGCAGTCCCGATAAGAAAGTCCAGCAGTGTTCCAAAGGTTGGAAGGCATCTCTATTAGCTGAACATATAAACCTGTATCCGAAGGCCGGCACACTTTCACCGTGGAATTGGACCTACGAATATTGGTGGACTTCAATGCTCACCGGGAATATACTTTCTTAAAAGAAGGACAAATGAGGAACTAAATAATGGAGGATCGAATAGAATGAAAAAGTTAATAATCGGGCTGGTCATTGGTGGTATTATTGTAGCAATAGGCAGTTTTCTCGCGGTACCTAAGATCGTATTGAGTGAGCGCGTGAGCCCTCTGGATTTCGATGATACCGTTGAGGCGATTGAAGATGCCATTACTGAGGGCGGATGGATCATCATCGATCAGGTCAACATGCAGAAAACGTTATCGAAATCGGACAAGAACATACCTCCCAACATCATCCTGACGATCTGCGAACCACATTTGGTTTCCACCATCATGAACGATGACAAAGGGATGATTGCTTCTGTAATTATGCCGTGCACGATTTCCATCTACCAAAAACAGGACGGGCTAACCTATGTCGCCTCGGTTAACACCGGATTGATGGGCCGCATGTTCATGGGGACGGTATCGAAAGTGGTGGCCGGGGCTGTTACCGATGACACCAATGCATTCCTGAGCTTCCTCGACAAGAAGGCGGAATAATCTTTTAAAGCCAGACTCGACCCGGGCATGCCCGGGGCGCTTTGCCTTCAGAAGCTGGCTTCATATTACCCGGCGAAAGGGGATCAGGCTGAATAAACCGGGGCTTTACAATGGATCGAAACTGTAGTCTCCGTGTGGGCGCACGTAGCTGGCATCACCAGTCCATTATCTGCCGCTATTACCAATGATTGGAAGTTGTGATATTTCCCGAATGATTGAGTCAAGGATTGGAAGTCCCTGCGGCATAAGCAGCCAAATAACAATGCCGCAGTTGAGTATGACGGTGATCCAGAACATGAAGCGAAATTCTTTCTTCTTGGATTTATGACGCAACCCCTGTTGGGCAACCATTGCACCCGGCCATCCTCCGATCAGTGCAAATAGGTGAAGGTGCGATTCCGGAGTTCTCCATCGGCCCTTTTGAGCGGCTTTTTTATCTGTTGCATAAAATAAATACGTTATGAAGCTTATGAGCAGGAAGAGGGGCGCGAGAAGAAATGTTCGGTTGATGAGCCACTCAGCAAGGCCTGCTGAAGTCAGAAATAAACTTCCAGCGATAGCTGTTCCCACAAGTTTCCCGGATGGAAACGCTATTTTTTGTGAGCCTTTGCCTATGAATGAAACATTACTTGCACAGGGGCGACCCTGCCTGTCTTTGGAAGGAGTGTAGCTTACATCCTGGTTAATTTGCGGGCGATGTCGACGGTTCTTAAAAGCCTTGATGTGCACGATTCATCCATATGATTTTGTTACGAATAGTACAAGGTAAGCGTCGATCTTAGCTCAATCGCGGGTTCCCCGAGCCCGCCTCCGAGGTCGGGGACCTCGGCTACAGCTCAAGCTGTGTAAACCTAAAACGGAAATGACTAACCGCGAATGAACGCTAATAGACGCGAATGATCAATGATAACGGGCTGTTTGATTAAATTCAGAAGAAGCATTTCATTTACTCTTTCAGGTGAATGACTTGATTTTTACAATCCCTTCATTATTAGCGTTCATTGGCGTGCATTAGCGGTTCCATATCCCGGATATAGGGTAAACTGGAGGGATGCCGCCCTCAGCGTCCGCCGCACGAACGGCACCGCTCAACGGGGTGATTGCGCCAAATAGAAACAACCTTTATTCCTATAGCGAGGGAGCGCCCAGAGCACAGGACAAATGCTACAATGTACGGGCTGATAACCATAAAGAGGTTCTTTGAAATAAGCCTTGGTCGAGCGCAGAATATCCTTGGTTAACCACTAACAAAGGAGCAGTCATGCAAACGACCAAAGCAAACGCACTATACGCAGGTGCCGACCTGCATGGAAACAATGTTTTCCTCTCGCTCTGCGACCGGGAGGGGAACAACGTCTTCCGCAAGCGGGTGAAGACGAATCTCGCAGCGGTGAATGCCGCGCTGGATCCGTATTGGAAGCGGATCGTGGCGCTTGGCGTCGAATCGACCTTCAACTGGTACTGGTTCGTCGACGGCTTGCTCGAACAGGGGCGCAACGTGAAGCTGGGCAACCCGGCAAAGATGGAGCAGTACAGGGGGATCAAGATCACCAACGACCTGACGGATGCGGACTGGCTGGCCGAGCAGCTGCGGCTGGGGATCTTCCCGGAAAGCTACATCTATCCGAAGGAGACCCGCCCGGTTCGCGATGCGTTGCGAAGAAGGCAGCTGTTTGTCCGGCGCCGCACCCAGGTGATCTTGAGTTTCGGCGGTCTGCTCGAACGCTACGGCCTGGACGCGCCGGGCGCCCGCAAGATGGAGCAGTGGACTTCGAAGGACATCCAGGCGACCGGGCTCGACGGATTCGTGCAGCTCCAGCTCGAAACCCTGCTCGATGCCATCCGCGAGTCGGACCGGCTGGCCAAAAGGATCGAGAAGCAGGTGCTCGCGTTTGCCAAGCCGACGGAGCAATACCGGAGGGCGCAGATGGTGCCAGGGATCGGGGTTGCGCTAGGCATGCTTATTGCGCTTGAAAGCGGTGACTTCAAGCGCTTCAAGAGCGCGGGCGACTATGCCTCCTACTGCCGGGCGGTGAAGAGCGAATGCAGTTCGAACGGGAAAAAGAAGGGCAGGAACAATGCGAAGAACGGCAACCGCTACCTCGCGTGGGCGTTCGTCGAGGCCGCAACCTATGCCGCGCGCTTCAACCCGCGCATTCACGACTGGTACGAGCGTAAGAAAGCAAAGAGCGGCGTGCCTAAGGCGAAAAAGGCGCTGGCCTGCAAACTGGCCAAGGCGATGTGGCATGTCATGAACGGAAAAGAGTTTGATGAAAAACTGATGTTTGGATAAACGGGATGCCGTCGGGAACCGGAAAAGGGTCTGGCAAAACCACCGGGCTGATTGGAATCCGGCGGCGTCCCATCTCCATCGATCGAACGGGGTTGCCCCGTCGCCAGCCCCCAAGGGTCTGGAAACCCGGACGCCCCGCAGACGCGGGACCGAAGGCAAACCACTTTGACTGAATGGGCGTCCGGCGGGTACAGAAGGTTTTCTGGTTCCGCGAATGCGGAATGGGGATGCGGCTCAAAGCGGGGGTGGTTGCCTCCGCCGCCGGCATCCGAGATCCAGATGGGTGAACAACCTTGCGACGAAGACCCTGAAGGCAGCAGACGTTCAGCGATGGAAAGCAATGTAGAACCGATCAACGAAAAGGGAAAATCAGTAGGCCGTGGAAAAGCGGCTACGGAAGGATATTTTGTGTTTGACCGGAACCTCTAATGGGTGACCCCAATCACGGGCTGACCCCAATCATTTCTTAGATTTTACAGAAAAAATAATCTCCTTGGCAGGAACCTCCACTTTCTTCAGGTCGGGAGACAGGAACTGCCAGAGTGACCCAGTGAGTTTCATTTTTCCTGCTTGAGCTGTTGAAGGAATGCTGCTGGGCGTTGGCCCCCAAGGCATCACTTGCACAACTTCGCGAAAGGTCTCTTTCGGCTTCAGCACCACTGATTTTGCCTCTGAGTTGATGCCACTTGGAAAGGTAATGTGATATGTCGCGAAGAAACCGAGATTGCCTTGAGTACCTTCTTGGGAAAACGTCATATGCAATTGGGCCGGTTGTCTTGCTAGCGAACTGTCATTTCTGTTCTTGATCGCGATCAAAGGCTCTAGTCCGAGCGCGACTGGCTTATCAGTGTTGTTCTTGACCTCAACTAAAACATAAACTGTTTCACCAACAACGTAATCGGTTTTATTGGGAGTAAGCCGACAGGAAACGCCACTTACTTCTACCCCCCAGTCACCATATCCCTCTATCGCAACCTTGTCCTCTGCATGAGACAGGGAGGTTCCAATCAGGGTAACAATTGATAGAATTAATGATCTCATCTTTCCCCTTTATTTTATTCGAACGTTTGGTGTGACTTTCCGGGGAGTCAAACTTTGACCTAATCAACGGGCGTCTTCCCGGTAAAGTCCATGCCCTGGTTAGGGTTGTTTTTAATCAGTGCCTCTGTCGCGCTAACCACTTGTTCGGGGGTAAATGACTCAACAATATTGCCTTCATCATCAAACCATTTGACGGTTTTGTCAGCGAGGTACAGGTAGGACATGTACCAATTCACACCTACATATTCATTCTTCTCATTTTTCTTGAGAAACACGATATGCCTACCGGTACTCACGTCGAATGTTGCACAAGGAAAAGAGCGTGCAATATGGAAATTGATTTCACCTTTTGCGTTACCTTTGAGAACTTGAGAGATATTTCCGGTGGCAATCAAATCAGAATGCAACTTGGTTTTATCTGTCGAAATAAGGTCCTGAATATCGACGATAGCAATCAATGTTGACTGTGACGCCATCTCTTTCTTTCCAATTATCGCGATGTCAGCTAAGGCAGTACTGCAAACCACCAAAAGACCCAAGATGCAAAATTTTCTTTTCATATTTTCTCCTGCCCTAACGTTAAAGCTCAGCCGCTGTGCCTTGTACTTTGCCTGACTCAACGGGCGTTTTCACAGTAGGCTGAAGCTTCTGGTTGTGCATTCCATTTCTTTCAACATGGGTTGCGAAGTCTTTGGGGTATTGTTGGTTCAGGAACGCAAACAGTTTCTCCAAAGTCTCTACTTCGCAGAACGAATTGCTGTCATATGTTACAGATATTCTACGACTATTTGCCGATAGCTCGACTTCTAGGCTAGAACCGTCTTTGACGAGCCAAGGCTGATCTTCAATCGTATGATTATTGATTACGTTGCGGGTCAATTCGTATATCCTCTTCGCCTCCTCGTCACCCAACTTCTTCTTGAACACCGTCCTCTCTTCGCCCGGAGCACTTCTTGTGATTACCAGACGAGCTGGGACGCTACCACTCTTGTAGATTACCATGTTCATATCGTCTGTTCCGGGCATGGCAGTAGTCCTATACATGCGAATCTTAATGCTCCAGTTGGTAATGTTGCTTGGAACTTGTGCATGAGTACTAAACGACATGAAGAATGCAAAGGCTAGGGCTATTATTGTCTGTTTCATATTTATCCTTGCACAACCGTTAAGGCTGACCTGCCGTGCCTTGCGCTTTGCCCGACTCAACGGGCGTTTTCACGGTAAGGTCAAGCCTCTGGTTGTGCATTTTAATCCGTAATTTTATAAAACTCTTGCGGCATGGACGTGTTTTTAAGCTTATCTACCAGATATTCATATTTTCCCGCAGGGTAAACAAATCCAAGGTTCATAGCTTCCGCCATGTTTCCAAACTGACTAATTGCAGGGGCGTCAGAAAGGTAATAAGTGCCATCTATCAAGACGAAGAAAATCCAACGGAAACTTATTCTATTGGATTTCGGGTTGTCAGTAAAAGGTGTCGGTCCTTCTATGGGGACTGTCAATCGCGTTGGCCTATAATCTTTTCCATTTTGCTGATCTAAAGACTGCTCGGTTGATTTGAAAGTTCGT
>JAROBA010000006.1 GCA_029432815.1 Pontiellaceae bacterium B1224
AGTTTAATTAAATTTGAGCCGCGTTTTTTGAGCATGCTCTGGTAGTGGCCATCATCGTATTCGATCTGCTCTTTCCAGCATTTGTAGATGATTCGAATCCATTTGTAGGCGAGCGATCGAATGGCCTGATTATGGCCTTTGCCTTTCTCTCTGCATTGAACGTAATAGGCCCGGGCCCAGAGGCAGTGTTTGGTGGTTTCGTTGGCCCATTCATGAAAACTCTGTCGTATAAAGGTGGAGCATTTATAGCGACGATGAGTTTTCGCTGTTTTGCCGCTTCGGTCCACAATCGGAGCGATCCCGGAGTAGCATTCGATTTCATGGGCGGACTCGAAACGCTCGCGATCAGTGCCCAGCGCAGCAATCAGACGGGGGCCGAATACGTTGCCGGTGGCGGGGAGGCTTTTTATAAGTTCCATATCCGCATGAGTGGAATACGTTTTATAGATTTCCTTGTCGTACTGTTTGATGGAGCTGCGCAACTGGCGGATCTGGGCAACTAGAGCGAGCATCTGCATGCTGTAGCTTTCAGTGATGACCGGATCGGTTGTGGCGGATTCTGCAGTACGAATCGCCTCCAACCGCTCCTGAATGACCTTTGAGGAACGACTGTTTCCGCGCGTATAGAATTTTTCAATCGTAGTCAGGCGGGATCGTTTCAGCGATTCAAAGGTCGGCCACCGGGTCAGGAAGTTCAGGGCGAGCGGTTCATTGAGTTTATCCCCGGTGACCTGACAGGCCAATGGGTAGTAGGTTTTAAGGCATGAACGCAGCATATTGGTCAGCTTGACCCGAAGGTCCACCAGTTTGCGACGATGCGTATAAGCGTTTTGACCCCTTCTGCTCGAGGAGGCCGGGCTTACGCAGGAGCAACTGGCCGAGAAACTAAAAACGAAAAAGACAGCCATCTCCCGTATTGAAAACCATGCTGAAGATATTAAACTTTCCACCTTGGAACGGTTTGCTGAAGCGCTCGGAAAACAGCTGAAGCTAGAAGTTGCATAGTTCCGATTGAAAGGGCCCTATTACGGATCGGTCAGACCAATGGTAGCTGAACATAAAAAAGGAGAATCAGATGGATGCTGAACAACTCATACTATTTCTTATTATCGGCGGTGTTGCGGGATGGCTTGCCGGCCTGATTATGAAAGGCAGAGGACTGGGACTCGTCGGTAACATTGTGGTCGGCGTGGTTGGCGCGTTTCTCGGCGGCTGGCTGTTCGGTCTGCTGGAGATCAGCATTGGCGGAAAATGGCTTGGCCCGATTGTTACCGCGCTCGTCGGTTCCCTGATTCTTCTATTCGCGATCGGCCTCATAAAGAAAAAGTAGATCCGAGCCGATGGTTGCGTTGCCCGAAAGCTTAAAGGCATGGAATCGCGGGAGCTTTGATGCCGTCTTTAAGTCCGAACTTCCAAGGATTGGAAAAGCCCTCCCCTTGCAGGAGGGCTTAACTTCAGGAAGTTATGCACTGGAAAGCCCGCTCGACGTCGTCATTCTTCAGAAAACGGCCGATGATGAAACGATCCGGGTGAAAGCGAGTATTTTTTACCAATCACTCATGCCCGGCTGTGCCTGCGCCGGCGATCCGACGGTGGAGGACACCCAAAACGAGCACATCACGATGCTCGTTTCGATTAACCGGAAAACTGCCGAAGCGGTTTTCCAATGCCTGGAAGACTAGAGCTCACACTCATTCATCGTATCCGGGTGATGGACCAGCCGGACTTCTGCCAATCCATCAACCTCACCTTTCACCGAAAACGACTTCGGCTGACGGCTGTTCCTCATAAAGAGAGCCACATTCGGTACGGCCTGAACCGTTTTGATCACAGTTCCGTCGGCATTGAGAAACTCAATGTCCACATGCCCCGTCCGTGATGTAGTAGCCGAAGTCGGCCTCAACGTTCCGGTCACATGCACTTCTTCACCGTGTTTATGAACTGAAACATTGGAGATCAGCACCTCACTGCTGGGCGTGATCATAATATCAACGTTTTCCGATTTCATCGTGGCACAACCGGTTAACCCAATCAGCCCACCCACGAGCAGGGTTTTCATCGTTTTATTCATGATACTCTCCTGTGTTTATTTCTTAAACTTCCGCTCCACCCATTCGTAAATGGAGGGTAATACAAACAGTGTAAGGAAGGTAGAGGTCGTTAAACCAAATACCACTACCGCCGCCAACGGTCGCTGAACTTCGGCTCCGGCGCCGCGCGACAGCAGTAGCGGAGTCAAGCCGAGCAGGGTCGTCAGCGTCGTCATGATGACCGGTCGGAACCGGACCAGACTGCCGTTCACCACCGCCTCATGAATCCCCTGCCCTTCTTTCCGCAGATCGTTGAAGTCGGTCAGCAGCACCATCGCGTCCTGCATCGCGATCCCGAACAGCGCAATGAATCCGATGGAGGCCGGGACCGACAGATACTGACCGGTGGCCCACAGCCCGATCACCCCTCCGATCAGCGCGAGCGGAACGTTCAGCATAATCATGCCAGCATAGCGCAGCGAGTGGAACGCAATCCAGAGCAGCACAAAGATGGAAATGATCACGATCGGCACAATGTAGCTCAATCGTTTCATGGCATCCTGCTGCTGTTTAAACTGTCCGCCATATTCAATGAACACCCCTTCCGGCAGATCGATTTCGTCCGCCACGGTTTGCTGAATATTCGCGAGCACCGCACTTAAGGCCCGGTCCTGAATATTGCCCTGCACAATCCAGCGACGTTGATTATGCTCGCGGTTGACCTGCAGCGGCCCCTCCACCATGTGGATATCCGCCAACTGATCGAGCCGCAAAAGGGCCCCGTCTTCGGAGCGGATAAACAGTTGTTTCAGCGCTTCCGGTGTATCTCGGAATTCTTCCGCATAGCGGATGTGAATGCCGTATCGCCGCGTGTTTTCATACAGCGTGCTCACCACGTGTCCGCCGACCGCCGTTTCAATCAACCCCAGCACCTGCTCACCGGGAACGCCGTACCGCGCGAGGGCTTCATGATCGAGCACCACCTGCACCTGCGGCTGGCCATAGCTCTGCTCCACCGAAAGATCAACCAACCCTTCGACCGATTCCAACGCATGCCCCAGCGATTCGGCCGTTTTACGGATTTGATCGAGGTCTTCTCCATACACTTTAATGGCCAGCTGCGCCCGCACACCGGAAAGCAGCTCATCGAACTGATTCTGGATCGGCTGAGAAATATTACCCTGCACACCAGGAAACGCTTCAAACAGCTGGCGGAGCGATTCCACCACGGCGGGTTTATCCGCCTGTTCCAGCAGTTCAATATGCAGCTCGCCGAAATTCACGGGGTGCGGATGACTGCCGGCTTCCGGCCGCCCGATCCGCGAAATGACTTCTTCAACGCCATCCATTTTCATGATGTCGTGTGTCAAGCGGTTAACCGTTTCTGTTGCTTCTTCCAGTGCAATCGACGGCGCCATATTGACCGTCGCCATAATGGAACCCTCTTCCAGCACGGGAATAAACTCCGCCCCCAGTTTCCGAAGGCTGGAAAATGCCAGTACGGTCAAAATGCCGACCATCACAAAAACCGCCGCCTTTTTCTTCAACGCACCTTCCAGCAGTTTGCGATACCCCGCTTTCAGCCCCTTGAAAAAGCGGGATTCAACATAGGGCTTTTCGTTCAGGAAAAAACTCGCCAGCACCGGCGCAATTCCGAGCGCAAAGACCAGCGAACCGCCCAACGCCAGCATCACGGTATAAGCCAGCGGCTTGAACATTTTTCCTTCCACCGCTTCCAGCGACAGGATCGGAAGAAATACAATGATGACAATCAGAATGGCAAAGGCAATCGGACGCCCGACCTCCTTGGTTGCATCGTGAATCAGCCGTAGCCGATCGGCTTTTGTACCGTGATTCTGCCCCAGGAACCGGTGAATATTTTCGGTCACGACAATGGAACCGTCCACCAGCATCCCGAGCGCAATCGCAATGCCGCCCAACGACATCAGATTGGCGGAAATGCCGAAGCGTTCCATGCCGATAAAGGCGACCAGCGCGCAGAACGGCATCGCCATGGCAACAATCAGTGCGGCCCGGAAACAACCGAGGAAAGCAAACAGCACCAGCAGCACCAGCACCATGCCCTGCAGCAAGGCCACGTTGACGGTGCGGGTGGCGTTCGAAACCAGATCGGCCTGCTCGTAATACGGCACCAGCTTCACGCCCTCCGGCAGTCCGGCCTGAACTTGATCGACCTTTTCATACAACGCTTCAATGACGTCCGATGAATTGGCGCCGAACAGTTTCATGACAATGCCGGAAACCACTTCTTCGCCATCGCCCAATGTAACCACCCCGCGGCGCAACTCCTTGCCGTATTCCACTTCCGCAACATCGGCAATCGAAACGGGCGTACCGTCGTAGGTCTTCAGCGTAATCCCGCGAATGTCGTCGAGATTACGCAGGAATCCGATACCACGCACCAGATGCTCCTCCGAATTCAGCTTCAGATACTGCCCGCCGATATTACGGTTATTCGCCTGCACGGCGAGGGTTACATCGTCAACCGTCAGATTATATTGATGCAACAAATACGGATCGATTTTAATCTGATACTGTAGCACGTGGCCTCCAGCGCTCAAAATATCCGTCACGCCCGGGATCGTCTGCAACTGCCGCTTCACCACCCAGTCATTCACATCGCGCAGATAAGTCAGCTCATCCAGCCCTCCGGTATCCGCCCCCTCTTCCAATTCCAGGTAATAGAGAAAAACCTGGCCGAGTCCGGTGGAAATCGGGCCGAGCGATGGAGCCTCCTCCATCTCCGGCAGCTCTGCGGCAGCCGAGGCCAGCCGTTCAGCCACCAGCTGCCGCGCAAAATAGATGTCGGTATCGTCGGTGAAATAGATATAAACCACGGCCATGCCGAAGGCCGATGTCGATTTAATCAGCGTCACATTCGGCAGGCCGTTCATGGCTGTTTCGATTGGATACGTGATCAGCTTTTCCACTTCTTCCGGTGCCATGCCGCCCGGCTCCGCAAACACCGGAACCATCACCGGAGAAATATCTGGAAACGCCTCCGCATCCAGCTTCCGATATTCCAGCACGCCCAGTGCAACAACGCCCAACAGGGCTATGAGCACAAGGCCTCTATTTTTAAGAACTGTATTAATTAACTTTGAAATCATTGTTTACTCCAGTTGAACCGCAGAATCACGAACATGGAATTTCGAACTCCGAAGGGAAATAGCCTTCAGTATTCTTCGGTTCCCTGTTCAGTCTTCAATATTCATCAGTGCCCATGCCCGGCGTGCGGATCCATGCCGCCAGTGACCATCTGAGCCTTGAGAGCAAACGCGCCGACAGCAACAAATCGATCCCCCGGATTGAGGCCCGTCCGGATTTCAATAGTCCGGTCGTCCGCCAGCCCGGTTGAAACCACGGTCGGAATAAATCCGTTCGGACTCGGGACAAAAACCACGGACTCGCCATCCAGCATCTGGACGGCTGCGCGCGGTACCACCACCCGCGCATCCGTCTGTTCCACATTGATGCGCGCCCGCACAAAAGCGCCCGGCGTGAAGTCCTCATCCGCGCCCAGCAAAATGCAACGCGCGGTAAAGGTGCGGGTTTCATGGGACACAATCGGGCTGATATAGCGAATCTTGCCCTGCGCTTGATGCCCGTCATGGGCAATGAACGTGACCGGCATTCCTTTCCGCAGCAGATGCTGGTATTGCGGGAATACGCTGATGTCGGCCCAGACACTGGAAAGGTCCGCGACTTCAAACAACACCTGGTCATCGCCCGCTGTTTCGCCGGGAGCGAGATCTTTGGTAATGATGACCCCCTCGCGCGGCGCGGCCACCGAGTAGACGGCCATAGTTTCCCGGTTTTCCAGCGAAGCGAGCGCATCGCCTTTTTTCACTTCATCTCCGATTTCGGCAAAAACCTGAAGGACAATACTCGGGTAACGCGGCGAAACCGCCACGGTTGTATCGCGGTTCAGCTTGACCTCAGCGGGGAACACCGACGAACGGGCCACCATGCCGCCTTCCGCCGCATGAACCTGAATTCCGAGTTTATCAAACATTTCCTGCGTGAATTTGACCCCTTCGACCTCTCCATGATCGTGACCGCTATGGTCATCCTCCACTGCATGATCCGGCATCCCATCACCATCGTGGTCGTGCGGAACCGATTCGGCAAGTGGGGCAGATTTTCCAATCTGTCCTTCCGGCGTATTGTGCGATTGAGCAGACTGGAAAGTCTGCTCCACATGGTCATGCCCTTCGTGGTCGTCATGACTCTGTGCTTCTGCCATTAAAACGCCGGCCATCAGCAGGCCTGTCACTGCAACTATTTTTTTCATCGTCTACCTTCCTTCTTTCATAAATCGGGTGATTTCCGCCCTGGCAATGTGGGCATCTTTGAGGGCTTCAATCTGGCGGATACGAATTTCAGCCAAATGCTGCCGGGACGTGATCCGTTCAAACCACGAATAGCGACCTGCTTCATAGCCCGCCTGGCTCAGTGCATCGGCCTGTTCCGCTTTTGGTATCAGTTTGTCGCGCGTCATTTCGGCTTCGAGTTTAGCCCCGGAATAAACAGCAATCAGCCTGGATAGATCCTGCTGAAGTTTTCGGCGGAGTTCCTGCCCTTCGGCCTGAAGTGCATCAACCTGCATCAGCGTGACGGCCTGTTCGGCTTTTCCGGCCCGCACAAAATTGAGCGGTATCGAAGCGCCCATCACGAACGTACTCAGGTCAAACCCGGCATCATAGCGATAGCCGGCGGCCAGGGTAATATCTGCCGCATCCCTAGCTTTCGCCTGCGAGGCCACCGCCTTTTTTACCGCAATTTCCGCCTCCAGACGCAGGAGCACCGGATGACTCTCGGCAATCACCGTATCTTTCAAGGACTGGAGGTCATAGTAGTTCCCCTCCAGTTCCGGCATCTGTTCTTCGGTCATTCCGATCAGCGAAGCCAACTGAATACGTGCTGCTTTCAGATCGCCGAAACAACAGGTTTGCGCCAACCGGGTTTCTTCCAGGGCCAATTCGGCCTGCACCACTTCAAGTTCCGAACTTCCGCCGGCACTATGCCGGCGCTTAGCCACTTCCACGAAAGCGCGGCTGAGCTGCTCCTGCTCCTGCCGAACCGTTCCGATTTCCTGCTGCGAAAGCACCTCGATGAATGCCAGGCGGACATCTGCTAACAGCGACATCTCTTTTTCGGCCTCGGCCTGAAAGGCGATTCCAATCGACTTCTCCGCCACCGCGCGGTTGCTTTTCAGCTTTCCACCGCGCTCGAACGTTTGCTCGATGGCCAGCGTATACTGGGAATCGGAAAACCCGTTCAGATCGCCGCCGAAATTTTCAGTTTCAAATATGAGATCGGGATTTTTCCAACGCCCGGAAGCGGATACCGCTTTTTCGGCGGCCTGGGTATTCAGCCGCGCGGCGCGCAGCTCGGGGGAATAGATCCGGGCCTGTTCGAGCGCCTGATCGAGCGTGAGTTTACCGGATTCCGCGAACCCGGTTGCGGCCAGCAATGTGCCGCATACTACAACAATAATGTGTTTCATTTGATACTCCTGATTAAATTGTTCCAACGATTGGAAACCCGCTGCGGGTTCCAGACCTTGGAAAAATCAAATCAGAAGCTGGATGGTCGTAAGCCTGGCCAGCGTGCCGGCGACCGGAGGGGCGACCTGACGGAATGCAGGCCGGTATTGGTTCAGTACAAAAAGGGGTGAAACGCGGGGCGGTTGAAGTGCAACAGCCGAAGAAAGCGTCAGCTCCTGTTCCGCTTCGAGCGGTTCGGTGCAGACCGTATCGGCATCGCAGGTGTGGCATTCGCAGGTGTGAACGGCTGAAAACTGATCGGTCTGGTCAGAATACGGAGAACCATGATGATGGTCTGCGGCATGCGTACACGGCATGGCCACAAGCAACAACGCAATCACCAATAGAATATTCTTCAGAATTTTCATCCGGGGAATGTTGACCAGATTTATCACCCTTTGTTCAAGAAAAAACCGCCCTGCTCACACAGGACGGTTTCTTATACAGGATGAGTCGGATTAGACTTCAATGACGGAGAAGTCATCTTTGCCAACACCGCATTCCGGGCATTCCCAATCGTCGGGAATATCTTCAAACTGAGTGCCCGGCGCAATTCCGCTGTCGGGATCGCCAATTTCCGGATCATAGATCCAGCCGCATACGTCGCAGATGTATTTCTTCATTTTCTATACTCCTTGGTTCAAAAACTGGTTGAATCATTCCTGTCTTTTTAAAAGGCCGCAAGGTCATTCTGATTAGAATTTCCCTTACATTTTCAGAAGACCAGACTTCGACTAGTGCGGGAAACTTCCCAACAGAAGATCGCTAAGAGCGCAAAGAAAAGGATTTTGAACTCTCTTGTTCCTACTTCGCGAACGTTGTGCTCTTCTGTCAAAAAGACCCTCGAATCGCTGACTCGGCGCTAGTCCTCTTTCTTAAACATTTCTTTCGGCACATGGCAGAGCGGACAGGTTTCCGGCGGCTCATCGCCTTCGTGAATGTGACCACAGACAGTACATACCCATTTCATAGTGACTCCTTCGTTATTTAAACTGCTCGGCATATTTGCCCATTTGGCGGCCCGCTTCGCGGCACTGCTCCAGGATTTCCGGTGTCGGGACATATTGCGTGCGGATCAGATCCTGTGTGATTTCAATCTTCATCTCTTTCATGGCATCTTCCACTTCGGAAGCACCGCCGCGCTTGCTCCAGCCATAAGAACCAAAGGCAAAGCCCTGCTTATTCGTCGGCTTCAGGCCCTTCAGATAGCACAGCACGCTCGCCATGTTCGGCATCAGCGTATTGTTGAGTGTCGGCGAACCGATCGCAATGGCAGCACAGTCGAGCACCTCGGTGGCAATATTGGTTGAGTGGGTGGCATCCACGTTATAGAACCGGGCTTCCACTTCGCACTCCTGCACCCCTTCGAGGATTGCTTCGGCCATCATTTGGGTGGATTTCCACATGGTGGCATACATCACGATCACTTTTGGCTTCGGCTTGCAAACCACCCATTTCTGATAGGCTTCGAAGACTTCCTTCAGATGGCTGCGCCAGATGACGCCATGACTCGGGGCGATCATTTCAATATCCAGCTCGGCGGCCTTCGCCAGCGTCTGGGCAATCGGGCGGCCATAGAGCATCACGATGTTGGCATAATAAGCCTTGGCTTCCTGAAGGACCACATCCAGCGGCTCTTCATCATCAAAACGGAACGCCGTGGCGAAGTGCTGGCCAAAGGCATCCATGGAAAAGAGAATTTTTTCTTCCGGCACATAGGTGAACATCGATTCGGGCCAATGCACCATCGGGGTGTTCAGGAAAGAGATCGAACGCTTACCGAGCGAAATCGTGTCGCCGTCGTCGACAATTTTCCATTTCCAGTCCGCCGTATCGTAATGCTTTTCGAGGGCGTCTTTGCATTTGGCATTACACACCAGCTCCGCATTCGGGCAGACTTTCATCAGCGCCGGAATCCCGCCGGAATGGTCCGGCTCCGCGTGGTTGCACACGACATAGTCGATGTTTTCAAGCGCCGTGAATGCTTTGATGTGCTCTATGTGTTTATCGGCATACGGACCTTTAACCCCATCGATCACCGCACATTTTTCATCTTCAATCAGATAGGAGTTATAGGTTGATCCGCTTTCGGTTTTGTACCCGTGGAAATCGCGTACCGTCCAGTCGATGTATCCGACCCAGTTAATTCCAGCTTTCAGTTCTGTATTCATTTGGTTTCCTTTCCCCAGTTAGATTCCTGTGCCAGCTGCGCCAGCGTGGTTTGTTCAAAATAATCCCGTACCTGCCGGGCCAGCCCCGGCAACAACACCCCCAAAACACAGTCGGAACGAGGGCACTCATTCTTACCAAAAAGGCAGGGCTTGCAAAGCATGGAACCCTCCATAACTTCGTAAACCTGCAGCAGCGTGATCGCTGCGGGCTCCTTCGCCAGCGAAACGCCGCCCGCCGGTCCGCGGTGCGATTTAATCAGCCCCGCTTTTGTAAGTCGTTGATGCACCTTGGCCAAGTGATGCCGCGAGGCATCGAACAGCTCCGCGATCTCGGCCGTCGTCGACTGCCCTTCCGGCTCAATCGCCAGATGAACCATCGAGTGCAGCGCCAGTGCGGTGGCATCTGAAATTTTTATAATATCGGCCATGTTTTTAATCCTATAAATAAGTAATAGCGTACCTGTTTACGAATTAAGGCCCGCCGGATCAATTCCAAACCTTGGAAAAATGCGCTCATCTGCGTTTACAAGGGATTAAAGTAGGACAGGGTTGTTCTTGCGCAGGCTCAGACTCGCTTCGAGTCCAGCCAGTCTTCCGCAGCTCGCAGGAGCAGACAGGCTGGAAGCGCTGTCCTACTTTGGAAAATACCTTGCCAACCCTACCCGCGTAAAACAATATGGATTACAAAGAGAAGCGGGTGGGAAACTTGAAGCGAGTGAACAAGCGATAATACACGAAAAGCGACTTAATATATAGGATATCAGGTAGAACGACCTAATGATGAACTGTTCCGTATGCACATAAAGGAGATGAGAATGAAAATGCGATGCGTGCAAATGCTAGTAGCAGTTCTACTTCTTGAAACTTTGGGATTTGGAACTAATGACGCCCAATCCCAAGAGTTTTCCTCATTCGAATATAATCAGGTATCCAACACTGTTATTCTTAAATGGAATAATAGCTCAAATGCTTTATATGAAATGCAAGCCTCCACAAATATAATATCAGAATTATGGGAACAAGCAGGTGGATGGACAAATACCCTTGGAACAAATTTAAACAACAGCATACAGCTTTCAACCGAGGGTTATAAAAGTGGATTTTTTCGTCTGGTAGCCCGAAGCAATTCAAGGCAATACTCAGCATTCTCAGGAATGGCTTTAAGAGCAAATTCTAATCTAGTTACTGGCGATGATTCCCTTGTAGAGGTCCCTTATGGGAGCATGATATGTATATGGGATAATAGTAATTCGGTTTATCATTGTGCCACGAGGGGTAATAAATATCCATGGCATGGCTATTTAGAAATCACAAATAACCAGTCGTTCTTCTATTTCCCTTCAAGTGGTGAAGGCCTCCTCCCCACGGAATGGACACATGCTTATGTCAAGGACTGGCGATTAATTTCTCCAAACGATCTTCCTGTTACCGGTAATGTACTTATCGAATGGTCTCCAATTGACAGCTACAGTACTCCTAGCAACCCCATTCCAAATATCCCCATTGTAAACATAACCATTAAGAATTCAGAATGGAGTGTTATAACAAACTGGACCTCTCAGATACCTGATGTCTCGTCTTTCATATGGGGGAGTCAGAATAATTCTAATGGCTATTATATAATCGAAGTAGATGTTGCAGGTCTAGAAACCATACAAAAACAAGTTTACCTATACAATTAGCAGGATAACTACGTAATATTTTTCGAACCACCATTAAGCCCTTCTGAGTAAAGACAAAAATAGGATTGGCACGGTAGGCTCTGCTACTGATCAATAAACTATGAAAACTGCCACCATCATTTGTATCGCATTTGAGGTGCTTCTCCTTGTTGCTGTTGTGCTGTCTTATCGCTTAAACACGCTTCTCGGCATTATTATGACCTTCTTATGGTCTTTGAGCGCTGGATTCATTTTCAAGCTTGGTGAGGAATTAGATGAACCGCCAGAACCACTGCACAAAAAAGAAACCCGGGAGCCAAAGTTCGAGCGTTTAATAGGTTCCTCTGGAATAACCGTTTCTATTCTTAATCCTGCTGGAATGATTGAAATTGAAAACCAACGAATTGAAGCAACTGCTTTCATGGGACTCATCGAGTCAGGAAAGCACGTGGAGATCGTTGATGCAAAATCCAATACCGTAATCGTAAAAGAACGAAGATAAACCAACGGGTCAACGACCAACGAGTCAGAACGTTTATTTCATCATTTGTGGAAACGGAACAATTGGCGGAGGATGGCGGCTACCGATTTCCAACCTTTGGAACCGCGTCCTCGCGACATAGATAAACGCGCCGTTTCCAATGTCTGGAAATAGAGACCGGACTTCCAACCCTTGGAAAATGAAAAGGGAACGCCCGAACTTACCGAGACTTGTCCCGGCGGAGCCTTGGCGAAGGAGGAAGCGGCGTGGGTCCGGCTTCTGCATTCAGGTGCCGAAAAAAACCGATGGTGAGTGCACCCGCCAGGTAAGCTTGGGCCAGCTTATGGGGGTCTGCGGCAGGTGCACCCACCACCGATTTATATTCTTTCCTTCAAAAAACGTCCGCGCAGGCGGACTATTTTTCCAGCGGCTTGTGGCAGAACCACCAGTCGAAGCCGTCGAATTTTTCCATGCGCTGGGCGGCATCGTCCATATTGTTGGCCGGCGGAATAATGATCCGGTCACCAATCAGCTCGTTGTCGGGCCAGCCGGCAGCGACGGCACCCTGCACATCAGCAATCTGCAGAGCTTTCACGGCACGAACCACTTCGTCCATATTGCGGCCGACTTCCTGCGGGTAATACATGATCAGACGCACTTTGCTTTCCGGATCGACAATAAAGACTGCGCGCACCGTGTTGGTGCCTTTGCCCGGATGCAGCATGCCCAGCTTCAGCGCCACCGCATCGTTGGCGGCCACAATCGGAAACTGGATGTCCACCTTCAGCTCGTCTTTGATCCACTGCACCCACTTGATATGCGAGAACACCTGGTCAATCGACATACCGATCAGCTTGCAACCGAGTTCCTCAAACTGATCAAAGCGCTTCTGAAAGGCCACGAATTCCGTGGTGCACACCGGCGTGAAATCGGCCGGATGGCTGAACAGGACAAACCATTGCCCTTTCAGATCGCCCGGAATATTCATCGGCCCGTGCGTGGTCTGGACCTTCAGCTCAGGAAATTCATCGCCGAGCAACGGCATATTTACTTTTGTTTCTTCCATGGTATTCCTCCTGATGTTTTTGGGTTAATGATCGCAGGCGTTGGTGCCTGTTTCCAATGATCCACTCAGATAGGCTGCGATTAGCTTTTCGGGCGTTTCAGACGGCGCGCCGACAATGACGTCGATATTCTGCGCATTAAACAGCGACTGTGCACGCTGTCCCATGCCCCCGGCGATAATCAGGTTTACACCGCGCTCGCCCAGAAATTTCGGCAACAGTCCCGGTTCGTGAGGAGGGGCATCGATTTCCGTCGTGGCGGTGATAGTAATGGTGGCAGGATCTACCTCCACCAACGTGAAGGCGGCGCAATGGCCGAAGTGCATGTTGAGTTTTCCGTCTGCAGTTGGGATAGCAATTTTCATTTTAGTTTCCTTAGGTTGTGTTTTTTATTTAACGATTTTTTCAAACGGCCACATCAGAATGCCGCCGTCCATCACTTTGACATCGGTGAACCCGGCCTGCTTCAGGATCAGGGCGGCTTCATAGCCGCGCAGCGAGATCTTGCAGAAAGCAACAACCGGTTTAGTTTTATCGAGTTCCGCCATACGGCTCCGAACCGCACCCAGCGGAATGCTCACGGTCCCTTCGATCCGCATCTGTTCGACTTCTTCCGGCGAGCGGACATCGAGGAACGTGAAGTCCTGACCTTCTTCCAGCATGGCATGAACCTCCGTGGGCGTGACGCCTTCCATAAAGCCGTCGATTTTGTTCCGCAGAATATTGGCGGCGACCAGGATATTATCCACAGCCGGGGAGAACGGCGGCGCGTACGAGAGGTCGAGATGAGCCAGCTGATCGACGGTCATCCCGGCGGAAAGGGCTGTGGCGGCAATATCAATGCGCCGATCTGCTTCCCCGGAGCCGGTGGCCTGCATGCCGAGAAACTTGCGCGTGGTGCGATCGGCAATCAGTTTCAGGAACAGCGGCTTTGCGGTCGGCATGAAATGCGGCTTGTCGGGCGAGGGCGCCAGGCAGGTGACCACATCATAGCCGGCGTCACGCGCTTCCTTTTCCCCCAACCCGGTGCGGGCCACAGTGAAGTCGAAGATCTTGCAGATGGCGCTGCCGAGGACTCCGGGGAAGGCGTCGTTCACGCCGCAGATGGCATTGGCCGCAACACGCCCTTCTTTATTGGCGGTGGATCCGAGCGGCACATAGCACGGTTTGCCGGTAACAATGTTTTTCTTTTCGGCACAGTCGCCGACGGCGAAGATGTCGGGGTCCGAGGTCTGCATCTGATCGTTCACCGCAATGGCGCGGGTCGGCCCGATTTTCAGTCCGGACTCTTCGGCCAGCTTGGTGGCAGGGCGGATACCAACGGCCATAATCACCAGATCTGCCGGGAATTCGCCCTGGTCGGTGATGACTTTTTCCACCTTGTCGGTTCCAACAAATTCAGTCACCTTGGTGCCGGTTTGGATTTTAACGCCCTTGGCCTCGAAGTGTCCTTCAACCAGTGTCGCCATTTCGGGGTCCATCATCGGCAGAATATGCGGCAGGAACTCAACCACCGTAATGCGGCATCCCATTTCGTGGAAGGCTTCCGCCACTTCCACGCCAATCAGACCGCCGCCGACAATCACGGCGTTCAGCGCTTTGTGCTCCGCCAGCCGCTCCTTGATCGCATCCGCATCGTGGATGTCTTTGAGGTTGAAAATATTTTTCAGCCCGACGCCAGGAATCGGGGGGATGAAGGACGATGCACCGGTGGCAAGCACCAGTTTGTCGTAGGCAAGCTGCTGCGTTTCTCCATCCTCTTTCCGGATGGCGACGGTTTTATTTTCGCGGTCGATGGCGGTGGCCTCGGTCCGGTTCATCACCTGCACATCTTTCACGTTCCGGAAAAAGACGCTGTCGCGCACGGTGCCCACCGGGGTGGCCATGAGTTCCTTCTGATCCTTCACCATGCCTGAAATATAATAGGGCAAGCCGCAGCCGGCGTAGGATAGAAACTCTCCCTTTTCAACAACGGTTACTTCGGCATCATCGCAAAGACGGCGAATGCGGGAGGCGGTTTTCGGTCCAGCGGCCACGCCGCCAATAACAACTACTTTCATGAATTGATCTCCTGGTTATTTAAAGTTTGTTTCGGCCATATGCCGAATAATTTCTTCCTGTGTTAAAACATGCGAAGGGACATTCTGCTGATCCAGAACAACGACCTTGTATTCGTGGTTTTGTTTCATCGCGGCCAGCGCTTCTTTCAGCGGGGTTTTGGCCGAGGCGTAAACGACCGGCTCCAACGCCAGTTCTGAAAGTGCGGTGTTTTGATCGGTTTCATCGGCCAGCGCATCCAGTACGGTGGCGGTGGAAAACATACCGGTTGCCTTTTCGTGCTCGTCGAGCACCACAAAGGAATGGATATGCTCCTCGGCCAACAGCCGCAGGGCGTGTTTCAGCGTGTCGCCGATATGCAGCGAAAAGACGCCTTCCTGCATCAGGTTGCCGACAGTGGCTTCCGGCCCCGGCCCGAAAATTCGATCGGTAAATTTGACGTACCACGCGGCGGCCTGAACCTGAATGATGTAGGCCAGCGCAATAATCAGCGCAATATCAGCCCCCTCTTTTCCAAAGGCCGTCATGGCAATCGCCAGCGCGATCGAAAGGTTCCGCATAACTGTTCCGTAAACGAGGGCAATAGCGTCGCCGCGGTTAAAAAAGAATTTCCCGACGAGCGTACTGATCAGAAAGTTCAGGCCATACAAGGCCAGCAGCGGACCGATGAGGGTGATGAGTTGTCCCGGATTCGAAGCAATGGACTGCGCCTTCAGGGCCATGGCCACAAAAACAACGCCCAGCACACCCAGCGTAGAGAACGGCGGGAAGATCGGTTTCAGGTCCTTCTGGTAATGCGCCATGCCGTAGCGTTTGATCAGAACGCGTTGCGTCACATTGCCGAGCACCAGCGGAAGCACCACCACCACCATGATCTGTTTAAAGATGTTTGCCATCGGAATTTCAATAACCGTTCCCATCAGCCCTTTGATATAGAGCGGCGTGAGCACCGAACCGATCAGCAGACCGAAAACGGTCATCTTCACAGCAGCGGCCATATTTCCGTTCGCCATGCCGGTCCAGGAAATCGTCATTCCGGAGGTCGGCAACAGGCTCGCCAGCAATAAACCGAGCGCAATATACGGTGCGTCGGGAAAAGCCCATTTGCCCAGCGCAAATGCAAAGAGCGGAATGATCGTGAAGTTCAGCAGCTGCGTCACCAACTGCACTTTTCCATCCCCGCCCTCAATCACCTTTTTTAACTGGAGGTTCACCATCATCGGATAAACCATCAGAAAGGTGAGCGGAATAATGAGCTGTTTCAACGGCGCGGGATTCCAGGCCAGCCCCGCACCAAACCCCAGCAGCATGATTACAGGAATCGCTACGATGAGCCGTTTTTGAATCTGTTTAATCAGTTTGAGCACGGGTTCTTATTTTCCCGGAAGGGACAGGATCGGTTTGATGATGTCGCGCAGCATGTGCGCGGTTTCGGAGGCACCGTGACTTTGAATAAAAGGCTGTCCGGAATCGCACGCCTTTCCAATGGCGGGATCGATCGGCAGTTTTCCAAGGAATGGAACGCCGAAATCGGCCGCAATTTTTTCGCCGCCGCCCGAGTGAAAGATATCCACCACCTCGCCGCATTTCGGGCAGGCAAATCCGCTCATATTTTCCACCACACCGAGCACCGGCATTTCCAGCGTCTCACAGAACTTCATCGATTTGCGCACATCCACCGCGGCCACCTGCTGCGGCGTGGTCACAATCACAGCACCGGTCGGCTCTTCAATCAGCTGGCAGATGGAAAGCGGTTCGTCGCCGGTGCCGGGCGGGCAGTCGATGATCAGATAATCCAGCTCGCCCCACTCCACATCGCCGAGAAACTGTTTGATGACGCCCATCTTCATCGGCCCGCGCCAGATGAACGGATTGTCTTCGTCCTGATTCAGGAATCCGACCGACATCACTTTCAGGTTTCCGGCATAAATCGGATCCACGGAATACTCATTGGAAATCAGCGGGGCGGTCCCGAGGCCGAGCATGGTCGGGATACTCGGGCCGTGGATATCGACATCCAGCAGTCCCACTTTTTTACCGGCATCCGACAGCGCGGTCGCCAGGTTTACAGCCACAGTGCTTTTGCCCACACCCCCCTTACCGGACAGCACACAGATCTTATGTTTCACCTGCGCCATACGGGCATTAATTTTACGTTGGTCTTCCACCGGGTCCACTTGCGGCTGCGCTACACATTCACTCATTTACAAATCTCCTGTATGTTATTTCAGGCAGAATGAATTACGGGCAGAATAATTTTCTGTAGTGAAGATGCCCCAAACCATTCTGCCCCCAAATTATTCTGCCTTTAATTTATAGCCGGCGTAGCCGGTTCTGATTTCGCTGTTCAAGTTCTCTTTAAAATAGGTAATGGCGGACTCGCCGGTGCAATGGCACGGAACCATGAGTTCGGGATTATAAGTGCGCAGCACATTGGCGGTGGTTTCGAGCCGCTGCTTCGAAGCATTTTTCAGATGCAGCCCGCCGACGATTCCCCAAATTCGTTTTTGACCGCTGACTGCCACAATGTGATTCAGCGTATTGATCAATCCCGAATGACAACAGCCGCACACCACTAACAGCCCTTTCGGTGTTTCAATCCACATCGCCATATCGTCTTCAATCGGATCAGGTATCTTGCCTTCAGGGTCGATGAAAAACGGACCGCCGGTATCTTCCAGAGTTTGGAAACGCGGGATCGGGCCGGTCAACCAGACGTTATCTGTAATTTGTTTCGGCTCGCGGATCCAATGCAAGTGCGAGTCGGGCAGGTTTCCCACAATCAGCCGCTCTTCAGCGGGCATCGAAATCTCTTTAGGGGCCTTGCCCGGATAGATGCTGAAGCGCTGGCTGAAAATTTTTGGGTGGGCATAGACCGCAACCTCGGGATTTTCCTGCAGCACAAAGTCCACTGCCCCGGTGTGGTCATAGTGCCCGTGGCTCAGCGCAAAGGCATCGATATGCATCAGGTTCACTCCCAACGCCTTCGTGTTCTGTTCCAGCGCATCGTTCTGTCCCGCATCGAACAGTAGCTTTTTTCCGCCTACGTTGATCAGCATTGAAAGCCCATGCTCGGCCACAAGCCCGCCGGTCGCCTGGTTATCCACCAGAATTTCCAATGATTGGAACTCCGCACTCATGCCACCTCTCCTGTTTGCATAAAACGAGCCTCACCCCGCGCCATGGTTTTTCCGTTCATAAGAATACTGGCCTTGAGCCGGTACAGCGGCGGGCGGCTTTCCTCCAGCACCGCCTGCACATCCACCTGCTCTCCAACCGGGACCAAATGCTTATAGCGAATCCGCAGATCCGCCGTTACCGCCCGGATACCCTCGTGAAAAAGGCAGTTGGTCATCGCCGAATCCAGCAGCGAAGCAATAATACCCCCGTGCAGAATGCCATCATAGCCCTGCAGATCCGGCCTTCCCTTGAAGAGGGCTCCAACGCCTCCTCCATCACGTCGCGTAAATTTCAACCGCAGCGAACTCGGGTTGCGGTCGCCGCACAGCAAGCAATTCCGATGTTCATTTTCAGGCATGGGGCCGCTCCCGGTTTATGAGCCTTTTCAACTGCTCGCTGAGGGAAATTTTTTCCGGCGGGTTCAGATAGTTTTCCGCCGCCAGCGCAACCGTATGGGCGGCCAGCAACGCGCAGTGCACATGATCCTCCGGCAGCGGGCCGGTGGCTTCGAGCACTTGCGCCTGGGTCATGGCTTTGGCCTGATCCGGCGTCATGCCTTCCGCGAGCTGCACTGCTTCATTGCAACAGTGTTTAGAAAAGCCGCAACCGTTGGTAATGAACGTTCCGCTGCGGATCTTGCCGCCATCGATTCGCAGCCAGATTTCAACAATGTCACCGCACGTGCCGTGTACCTTGGCATAGCCGTTGGCATCGCGCATCGGACCGAAGCGCTTGGCGCGTGCTTCGATGGCCGCTAGTGCATCTTCGAACATATTCCACTCCACATGTCCCGCACCGCCTGTGCGGCCTCGCCCGCGGATTCTTCGACCAATGCCCGGGCATTCACCTGTGCAGCCGTCACCGCCGCGTCATAGGGAATACGGCCCACCGGTGCAGCGCCGAATTCCTTTGCCAGATCCTCAATCCGATCCGTCATCACCGGATTAATGTCCCACTTGTTCACGCAGACCATCGCCGGAATTTTAAAGTGAGCCGCCAGTTCCAATACGCGGTGCAAATCGTGCTCCCCGGAGAGCGTTGGCTCGGAGACGACCAGCACGGCATCGGCGCCCGTAATGGAAGCGATAACCGGACAACCGATGCCGGGAGGTCCATCTACCAGAAGAAATTCGCTGTTCTGCTGCGCGGCCATCTTCCGCGCTTCCTGACGCACCAGACTCACCAGTTTGCCGGAATTCTCCGCACCGGGATTCATGTGCGCATGAACCATCGGCCCATGCCTTGTGGTGGAGATGTTCCAAACCCCGCAATCCTGCTCCGGGAAATCAATCGCACCAACCGGACAAAATTCAACACATGCGCCGCACCCCTCGCAGCTGAGCGGATCGACCGTGAAATCGGCAATCGCATCGAACCGGCAGACTTCTTCGCACAAACCGCACTGTGTACAATCAGCGGCACGGATCTCAGCGGCGCGGCCGCTCGTGAAGGTTTCCGAAGTCTGGATGGTCGGTTCCAGCACCAAATGCAGGTCGGCCGCATCGACATCGCAGTCGGCCAAAGTCGACGTTTCGGCCAGCGCGGCCAACGAAGCCGTAATGCTTGTTTTTCCCGTCCCGCCTTTTCCACTAATAATTACGAGTTCTTTCATACCAAAACCCCTTGCCCTTCATGTACCGGGCGGCCTTCTGCTAATTTTTGCAATTGTTCGGGTATTGAAACGAGCGCGTCGCTCAGCTCGGGCATCACTTTGTTCAGGGCCTGCCCGCGGGAATAGGCTTGAGCCACCCGGCGGTCTTCCGGAATCTGGAGCAGCAGCGGAATGCCTTCGGCCTCGCAGTATTCGCTGATCGGGTTTTTCTCCCCGTTGGCGCGATTCACCGCCACACCGAACGGAATGCCCAGTTCACGGATCGTATCAACCGCCAGCTTCAAATCATGCAAACCGAAGGGCGTCGGCTCCGTAACCAGCAACGCGGCATCGCAGCCTTTCACTGCTGTGACATACGGACACGATGTGCCCGGCGGGCAATCGACAATGGTCAGCCCATCTTCCGACGCATATTTCAGCGTCTCGCGAATCACCGGCGGCGACATCGCCTGCCCGACGTCCAGCTTGCCCGATATAAAGCGAATCGAGCCTTTCTTTCCAACCGTCAGCATTCCGGTTTTTTTCTCTACTTCCGTAATCGCACCTTCCGGGCAGATCCGGGCGCAGGCTCCACAGCTGTGGCACAGCTCGCTGAAAACCATCGTCTTTTTGCCCATCGAAATAATGGCACTGAACTGGCAGACCCGGGCGCACTCGCCGCAACCGGTGCATTTTTCTGTATCGACTTCCGGCACCAGACTGAAGGTCTTTTCCATGCGTTCGATGGTGGGTTGAATAAAGAAATGACTGTTCGGCTCTTCGACATCGCAGTCGAGCAGCGTCACCTCGCCCGGCACCGCCAGCGCGAGTGCGCAGGAGATGGTCGTTTTTCCGGTGCCGCCTTTTCCTGAGGCGATGGCAATTTTCATGATAGGGCTCCTTTGGGTCCAAGGTCTGACATTGACTTTTGACCTTGGACATTCCGACTTTCGACGACATGCTCTTTGACGACCCAACTGCCGACCGGTTCGCCGAGATCTCTTCCAATGACTGGACATTTTACGCGGGTCAGAAAAAAGAGCGGACGCGAGCAGCTGCTGAGCGATTCATAGTTGGCCTGCCCTTTGGCAATCACCAGATCGGCTTCATTGAAGAGTTGGCGGAATGCATCCGAACAATCGTCCAGAATGGTGCCCGGTGCATCGGACCCGTTTTCAACCAGCTTCGCGACCGTATCGAGCCCGGCTGCCTCGGCATCGGCCAGCGTGGCATCGTTGATGACCGGTGCACCTTTAACCGCATAGAAAATTTCTGCGTCGCCGAGCTGTTCGATCAGCAGCTTGTCAAAAACCGTTTCGCCGGCATTGTCGCCCAGCACCAGAATCGAGCGCGCGTTTTTAACTGCGGCCCGCAGTTGTTCAACCGGTTTTTTTTCCAAGGCCTGGAAACACGTGTCTTCGATAAAAGAATCGAGCGCAAGCTGACTCCATTTCGTAGTCAGCGCGAAATCCATAATGTTTCCGGCAATGGAAAAGCGCAACGCCATCTGAAATGGATTGATCGAAGCCTTGATTACGCCGCGCGCCTCCTCGGCCAGCTCCAGCGCCAACCGGGTCGACTCCGCTTTAATTTCGGCATAAGGATCCGGATTGCCCGTCTCTTCACGAATGATACGATGCGTAATCTGCGCCATAACCGGAGGCGTTTCGCTCAGCGGAAATTCCGCCGCCTCACGCATCACCCGTTGCAGGGTCCGGTGAACCAGCGCTTCATCATCTTTTGTAACCTGCCGCAACGCATCGTGCGCCTGCCGGACAAAACATGGAATACAGTCTGTGTAACTTTGCATAATCAATTCTCTGTCGAAGGTCTATGGGTCAAAAGTCGAAGGTCCTAAGACAACATATCGGAGACTTTTAACCTTCGACCTTTTAGACATTCGACTACTTGCTCAGCACTTCTGCCTAAACCCAATGCCCTTCAACGTTTGCTTTTTCGACGGGGGTCAGCTCATTTTTTTTCAACAGATCCAGTGCGTGGGCAATGGTGCAGTCGGAACAGATATAAACCTTGATTTTCGCGGCATCCAATACCGCGAAAGCCTTCGGTCCGCAGTTGCCGGTAATTACAGCATCTACCTTTGCATTGGCCAGGTGCATGGCCGACTGAATGCCCGCGCCCTGCGCCGCATTGAGGTTCTGTGTGTTTTCTTTAATCGTGAATGCACCGGTTTTTGAATAATAGATCAAAAAATGCGGTGCACGCCCGAAGCGCGAATCGACCATGGCATCAAGGTCATGTCCAGCCGTTGTAATTGCAATTTCCATTTTGTTTTCTCTTTTCCTAATCCACAGATTGCCCGGATTGCTCAGATTAAAAATCGGGCAAATCTATAGATGGTTAGCATTAGTTAGCTTTCTTTGCTCCGAGTTTCGCGAGCTGCTGTTCGAGCGATGCAACCTGCAGGTTGAGATCATCGATCTTTTCCTGCAGCAGCATGGCATCGGACGAAGCCACGGCATGCTGAGCATGATTGCGGAAATATCCCTGCGGACGACCGCCGCAACGATTCCCACGTCCCATTCCACGGCCACCGGCACTCTGCCGGCCCGCCGTTGCATTTCCTGCGCATTTTCCAGCGCCTCTTCCTGTCATTGGTCCGGCTCCAACCGGCCCTGTTCCATTTCCATTTGGCATCCTATGCCTCCTTGATTATTTACATTGTCCTTTTCTGCGCCGACAGTGACGGCATCCGGGCATGGAGTAGCAGGCTTCGTCTAACGTGCCGTCTCTCCAGGCGCTCCAGACTTCCTCGATCTCGCCGGAAACAAAGGGATTGATGCGAATGCCGAGCATTTCAGCGTATTCGCGCATCCGTCGGGTAATGGCTCCGCAGATCAAAACATGGATTCCCTGCTCGGTCAGAAAGACCAGCTTGCTTCGCGGGTCTAAGGTGGGTAACGCGGCGGTTTCCAACATTTCTCCGGACTTCGTTTCAAAAATTAAAACGGTACCGGCCACATCAAAAACCGGAGCAACCCGGCCCTGCCATTCTGTAATTGCAACTTTCATTGAGTAGCCCTAATGCACAAAGGGTGCCACCGTAAATCGGCCGAGATATGAATGGTTCAAAATGTTTATAGATAGTATGTTGCTACAATACAGCATATAAAACATCGCGGGCAATAAGTGCAATAACGCTACCTCGCACCACTCTACAGTAGCGATATTGCAACTCTTCTATTCCGCTAGTGGGTATGTTCAAACCGGGGGATTTTGTTGTGGGTTCATGGCCTGAATACTTCAAGCTCCTTAGAACAGCTCTCCGGACCGTTTCCCATTCGAAACTGCCGACCGACAGATTCACGGCGCGGAGCTCCGTGCTACGACTTCGGTAGCTGCAACCCCAACGCCTTGATTTTACGGTAGAGGGTGGTTTTATGGATGCCGAGCTCGCGCGCAGTGGCGAGGCGGTTGAAGTTGTTTTTTTCCAAGGTCTGGAAAATCGCCTGCGCTTCGGCGGAGCGGCGGGCGGTTCCAATGTCTGGAACTTTTGTATCGTGCTGGGCCGGAGCAGAACCGTGCAGCTCCTGCGGTAAATGACGGATTTCAATGGTTGATCCGTTACAGAGCACAAAGGCGCGCTCAATCATATTTTCCAGTTCGCGGACGTTGCCGGGCCAGTCGTGCCCCATCAGCAACGAGTTGGCCCCGACAGAAAGACCTTCAATGCTTTTATCATGCAGACGGTTGAAGCGCTCGATGAAATGATTTACCAGCAACGGGAGATCTTCTTTCCGGTCGCGCAACGGTGGAAGGTCGATCCGGATCACATTAACACGATAGAAAAGATCTTCGCGGAAATCGCCGGATGCAACCAGTGCAGATAGATCGCGGTGAGTGGCGGCAATAATCCGGGCTTCAGAGCGGCGGGTTTCGTTGCTGCCGAGCGGCTCGTAGGTACGTTCCTGCAAAACGCGCAACAGGCGAACCTGCACAGCCGGGCTGATTTCACCGATTTCATCAAGAAAGATGGTGCCGTTTTTTGCCTGTGCAAAGCGTCCCTCCCGATCCTGAATGGCGCCGGTGAACGCGCCCTTTTTATAGCCGAACAGCTCGGATTCAAGCAGGGTGTCGGGCAGTGCGGCGCAGTTGATGGCCACAAATGGTTTCCCGACTCTGGAACTCATACCGTGGATCGCTCGGGCCAATAGTTCTTTTCCGGTTCCGGTTTCGCCGTGAATGAGGGCGGTAATATCTGAATGGGCCACCGAAGAAGTCATTTCGAAAACCGGTTGCATGGCGCGACTGTGGCTGACGAGGTCGCCGAGCGTGTATTGACCGGAAACCTGTTTGCGCAGCGTTTCAAGTTCGCTGAGATCGCGGAAGGTTTCGACGCCTCCGATTACCTTGCCGCTATTATCTTTGAGCACGCCCGTGGAAACGCTGGCTGGAATCCGCTCGCCTTCGGCATTCACCAGATAGCACGGATGCGCAATCATCGGCTGTCCGGTTTCGAGCGTTTTTCGCAATGCGCAGGCCGCCTCGCACATATTCGAGCGGAAGACTTCGGAACAGGGATGCCCTATGGCCTCCTCGCGCGGAACGCCGGTAATTTTTTCGGCGGCACGATTGAACGACGTGATGCACCAATCGTCGTCGACGGTGAAAACGCCGTCTGAAATACTTTCGAGGATGGCCTCGGTTGTGGCTGGAGAATCCGTGCTCATTAAACCGTAGCGTACTCCGATTTATGCGCTTGTCTAATTTTTTATGGAATCGCAGAGTAACGGAGCACTTTATTCAACATGAAGACACTACGTACTCGAAGAATGCAGTATTTAAATCTTAGTGTTTTTTGTGCCTTGTATGCCTATTCCCCGCCGAGAGAGTTTCCTTATGTTGTCGCGATTTCGAGGCCGAGGGACTGGATCATTTCCAGATCGGACTCATATTGCGAGCCGGCGACGGTGAGGTAGTTGCCGGTCATCATGCCGTTGGCGCCGGCGGAAAACAGGTCGGCCTGGCGATCGCCAAGAATATGCGAGCGACCGCCGCAGATGCGCAGGGTGACCTTCGGCAGGAGATAGCGATAGACCGCGATAATTTTCAGCGCTTCTTCGGCGGAAAGCGGCTCCTGATCCTTCAACGGCGTTCCGGGATGCGCATAAAGAAAGTTGATCGGCACACTGTCGACCCCGAGTTCGCGCAAAGCAATCGCCAGATCAATCCGGTCTTCCCAGCTTTCGCCCATTCCAAAGAGACCGCCGCTGCAGACTTTCAGTCCGGCGGCCTGCGCGGCTTTGACTGTGGCAAGCCGTTCCGACCAATCCTGCGTGGTGCAGACCTCGGAATAAAAATGTTCCGACGCTTCCAGATTGTGGTGAAACCGGGTCACACCCGATTCTTTGAGCATCGCCAAATCCTCAGGTGTCAACCGACCGAGCGATCCACAGACCGGTGCTTCTTCACCGCCGCCGATTTTTTCAACGGTATCGGCGAGTTTCCGAAGTTCGGAAGAAGAAAGCTTTCCCCCGCTCGTCACGACGCCGCATTTTCGGTCACCGTCTTTAATGTCTCTGCGGATCTGATTTTCCAATGTCTGGGAATCCATGAAGGGATAGACTTCGATTTCGGTGGAGTTGTGCCCGCTCTGGGAGCAGAACCGGCAGTCCATATCGCACTTACCGCTCTTGGCATTAATGATCGAACAAAGTTCAATCTGCGATCCGAAAAAAGCTTCGCGAATTTTTTTGGCCCCGGCCAGCAACTCAGTTTCACAACAGTTCACCAGCTCTTGCGCGTCTTTTTTCGAGCAGCCGATTCCGGCAATACATTTCGTTGTAATGGTTTCGAGCATCGTCTTTTCCCTGTTTCAAAGCGGCGGAGTAAACCACGAAAGCGATTTCGGCACAAAGGGAAATTTTCGCCGGCTTTCGCTTATAATCTACTCACCGTTCCAGAGATTGGAAGATTGCTCAATACCTTCGTTTACGCTTCCAACGGCGCCGACACCACAACTTCTGTTCCTTCACCGGGAGTGGATTCAATCTCCAGGCTTCCGCCGTTGTGCTGGATATTTTCGCGAATACTGAAAAGTCCAAAACCACCCGATGGAGAAAAACCTTTTCCGGCCAAAGAAGCGTCAAATCCCTGACCATCGTCTTTCACACTGATCCGCACATTGCCATTCACCCGTTTCAGTGCCACTTGCGCGCTCTTGGCATCGGAATGCCTCATGACATTGGTCAGCAGTTCCCGCACGGATCGGAAAAGCACGACTTTCCGGTCAAACGGCAGCGGTAATAATTTCGTTTCTCCACTGAACTCAAAGCGGGTTGTATGCTTTCCGGTCATGCTTGAACACAGTTCCTCCAAAGCAGAGGCCAGTCCCAGTTCTGTCAGCATGGGGCAGCTAAGATCGAACGTGAGCGCACGGATCTGCTGCAGGGATTCATGCAGAATGTTGCTAATCTTATCGAGCGATTTGATTGTTTCCTCTGGCAGAGCGGTTTCCTTAAGCGCTCCGAGCTGAATATAGGATGAACTCAGAAACTGGCTTACGCCATCATGCAACTGGGCGGTAATCTGCTGCCGCTCATGTTGCCCGGCCAGGGACAGTTCGGAGGCCAGATGCCGTAGTTCTTCCCGGTTGAGATTGATTTCTTCCTCACGGGCCACCCGTTGAGAGATATCGCGGACTACGCCGCAGACTACCGGACGCCCTTTCCAGGAAAAAGAGCAGGGGGTAATTTCGACAGGAAAGACCGAACCGTCTTTCTTTCGGTGCCGGCTCTTGAGCATGCCTATAGACTTCCCTGCCAACACTTCCGGAATGGCTCGATCCGCCACATCCGGCTCGACGGAGATTTCCCTATGCGTGAGATCCAGAAATTCCTCACGCGAATGGCCGTAAAGCTCCACCGCTGCGTTGTTCACATCAATAAACCGTCGGCTCTTGGCATCAAAAATTATAATGGCATCGGACTCCGACTCGAAAACCAGACGGTATTTTTCTTCGCTTTCCTTTTGTGCCTGCTCGGCTTTTTTCTGCGCGGCGATGAAGCGCGCCTGCTGCATATTCTGGTAAGCGGAGGTTGAAAGTTGTTTGGCCAGTGTGAAGAGGGCTTGCGCAATCTCTTCAAAGTGTTTACGCGACATGGTTGGAACGCGGTGGAATGCCTCCAGAATTGCCTGTTCATCGGCTCCGATCTCCCGAGCATAGGCGCATACCTGTTCATCGGTCTGATTTTCGTCGCGTACCTGCCCGACCAGCCAGTTGGCAATGTGCCGCCCCCCGACTTCAATCGTGGCCCCGGCATCCCACAACCCGGCGCTCAGACAAACCTGGATATTCGGACCTTCGGGCTCATGCTGCACCCCGATTTGGGCATCCGATTTCATGCAGTTGGCACATCCCTTTTCAGTTCCTCGAATGATCTTTGAGCAAAAATCGGTAAAATTACTCGGTTTAGTGATCGGACTTCCATCCGGGTGGGTAATAAGCGAGGCCACTCCGGTCGCTCGGGCAAACTCATCCTGTATTCGCTGGATATCTTCGAAGTTAAAAAGATCCTCAAATGAAACGGAACCTATCCCGTCGAGCGGTTGCGTCAGGGCCAGAACTCGTTTTTCCAATGCTTTCCGCAAGCGCTGGCGTTCGGTGATATCGCGAACGTGACCAATCAGATACTGCTTACCGTCGAGAACGATCCGAAAAGCTTTCATATCTGCATAAAAGACTTCGCCGTTACTGCGTAGAAACGGGATATCGTAGACTTCGTCAACCTCCCCTCGTGCTTGTTTTTCAAACGATTCTATCACGTACGGTAGATCTTCTGCGGGATGGATACCCTCGGATCCAATCTCAATGACTTCTTTCTCGCTATAACCCAGCAGGGTGCAGATGGCTTTGCTTGCCATACGGAATTTTCTTGTTTCGGGGTCGGCCAGCAGAATTCCGTCAGGGACCTCGTCGAAGATTCTTCTGAAACGTTCTTCGCTCTCGCGCTGGGTTTTTTCAACTATCTTGTGTTGCGTCCGATCCCGGGCAGAACACATATAAACGGGTTTACCATTCACAACAAGGGGTACGGCAGTGACCTCGACAATCAACGCGGTCCCATCGCTGTGAAGCAGATTATATTCAATTGGCGTAAGCGTTTCTCCCTTCCGGAGTTTATCCATCCGCTTCACTGCGATTTCGCGGGCGGCAGGCGGAAAAATTCCGCATTCAAAAACGCTTTGGCCCTTCAGTTCCTCACAGCGATAGCCGGTCAGCTTTTCCACCGCCATGTTGCCATCAATAAAACGACTGTCGGTGTCGAGCAGGAAACAGGCATCCGATGTTTCTTCGAACAGCATGCGGAAACGCTCCTCGGATTCGCGAAGAGCAATGGTTTGTATCTTGAGACGCCGCTCCAGTTCAAGATTGAGTGCGGAGACTTCTTCAAGAGTGCTGTCTTCCGGTTCATCCCTCGCCTGGTTCAGCTCTGAAGAGCTTTCTGGTTTCTTGCTGGACATACAAGCCTTTCCAAAAATAGCGGACAGAAATTGGGCTGATCATTAGGAAAGAACGGGAATGGTAAGTCAAGCCATTCCACCTAACAGTGGTTTCCACGCGACTGCACATAGGAATTCTACATGGCCAGTAATGGAGCCGGGCTGAAACGGCGTCGAAGCCCCTGAAACGCAGAGAGGACTATTTTTTCAGACGGAAAACTCATGTTCGACCGAGCCAATGCTCTGGATTGCTTTGACGAGTGCATCGCTATTAGCCGGCGCGGAAATATAGATCGCTCCATTCGTAAGCAACACCTCATATTTAACGGTAAAGGAGTCAATTTCAGTTGCAACAACCACGTGTACTTCCGGGTTTTGGGCGCAGGTGCGTTCAATAAATCTACTAAGGTTAGGTAACATACCATCGAACAGAACAATCTCACCCGGTTTGGCATAGATGGATTGAAGTTCCAGAGCCATGGGAGTTACATTGCACATCGTAAATCCGGCATCTTCGAGCGCCTCGATCCAGCCCGCCCATTGGCGGCTTGGCGTTCCCATTTGTACTAATCTGATTGTTTTCATAAGATGACTATGTGATCACACATTCAATAACTCGGACTATCACACACAACATGAAATCACTTCATAAAATTTATGATAGAACGGAATCAGCAAGCCACCCGTTCATGCCCCGACTCCACGATTCGGGCGGGCGGCTTTACCTCTCCACAAATGGTTTCCATGGAATTGCTGGAAAGGACCGGCCCGAAAATATTGATGCAACCGCTCAGCAGCATCACTTCGTATTTAATGACAATGGAACCGACCGTTGATGCAACGATGATCTGCATTTCCGGGTAACGGGCGAATATGCTCAAAATCAGGCCCGATAGGTTAGGCAGCATTCCGTCAAGCAGAACGGTCCCTTCATCTCTCTCGGAAGGGTTCTGCGTTTCCATGGCTCGGGGCCGAACCATATTGACCTGAAAATCGGACCCGGAAAGCTCATCCACCCATACACACCATTGAGTACAGGTCTCTGTTTGAGTTGAACTGTTCGCCGTATTCATAAAGTAATGAAAGAACGGATGCAGAAATATGTATATCCTGCCGGATATGAAACCGGCTCATAATAAACATGAGGGTGCGGGCTTCCGACGAGACAGGCAGCTTTAGGTGTCGGAAGAAATGATCCCCTCACGGATTGCATAGCGAACGAGATCGGCCACCCCGCGGGCCCCGAGCTTTTGCATCATATGCTGCCGATGGGTGTGAATGGTCGGCAGGCTCAGGCAGAGCTTATCGGCGATTTCCTTGGAGGAATCGCCTTCGGCCAGCAGCTGCAGTACTTCCCGCTCGCGCTCAGTCAGCTTCACGAAAGCAGTTTCACCGGTCGCGGCGCGGGTACGCGTTTCCACTAAATCAGCAAGAACCTCCGGGCTGACATACATCTTGCCGGCCATAATGGCATTGATGGCCGCAATCAGTTCGCCTGCCGCACTGCTTTTGGGAACATAGCCATGCGCGCCGGCCTTGAGGATTTCCGAAACCATGCGGCCTCTCAAATGGATGGACAAGCCCAGCACCTTGATGTGCGGGAAACGGGCCACTAACTGCCGGGTGGCCTCAATACCGTTGAGTTCCGGCAAGTTGATATCCATGATCACCACATCCGGTGCGGCTTTTTCAACCATGCCTAACAGTTCGCGCCCATTGTCCGCTTCGCCTACCACCGCGAACTCCTCGTGAGCATTGAGCAAGCTGCACAAAGCCGCCCGCATCACCTCATGATCTTCCACCAGCAGGATTCTGATTTGTTTATTCATGCTTTTCCTCCAATGGAACCGTCAGCACCACCTTGGTTCCACCACCTGAAACAGATTCAACCTGCAGCTCACCACCGGCATTCCGGAGGTGTTCGCTCATACTAAACAACCCGAACCCGCCCGAGGGGGAAAATCCTTTGCCTGCTGTGGAAGCATCGAATCCTTTGCCATCGTCCTCGACGCAGATGCGCGCGCTGTTTCCCTCTCGGTCGAGCCTCACACACGCCCTTTCGGCACCGGAATGTTTCATGACATTGATGAGCAGCTCCCGAACTGTGCGATAGAGCACCACTTTCCGGCTCATGTGCAAAGGCAGCAATTCCGTTTCGCCCATGAACTCGAAACAGATGGTATTTCCATGACTCATGCCGGCACAAAGTTCTTCCAGAGCCGCTGCCAGGCCGAGCTCGTTGAGCATGGGGCAGCTTAATTCAAACGTCAACGATCGGATTTCCTGCAACGCCTGATGGGTAATATCTGCAATTTGATCGACCGCATCAACGGTGGCTTTGGAAAGGGCGGAATTTTCACGGAGCGTACCCAACCGCAAAGCGGAGGAGCTCAGCAGCTGACTCACGCTGTCGTGCAGTTCCCGCGCAATTCGCTCGCGCTCGCGCTGCTCGGCCACCGAGAGTTCGGAAGCCAGTTTTCTGAGATCTCCCCGGCTGCGAACCAGCTCCTCCTCATGCATCATGCGTTCCGTAATGTCCCGAATTACCGCGCAGATCACAGGACGCCCTTTCAGCAAAAACGAGCACGCTGTGATTTCAACGGGAAAGACCGTGCCGTCCTTCTTTCGATGTTGGCTAATGAATGAGGAGAGGCGTTTCCCTGCCAGCGTTTGAGGAATATTTACATTCGCCATTTCCGAATCAGCGGAGATCTCCCCATGCGTGATATTCAGGAATTGCTCGTGCGTATAGCCATATAACTGTTCCGTCGCGACGTTCACATCCACAAAGCGGCGGGTTTCGCCGTCGAAGATCATAATCGCGTCCGTCTCCGACTCGAACAACATCCGATATTTTTCTTCGCTTTCCTTCAGGGCCTGTTCGACCAGCCGGCGTTGTGTTAAGTCCCGCGCGGTGCTCAGGAAAACCATCTTTCCCTTAAAGCGAATAGGCATGGTGGAGACTTCAACCGAGAGCAGTGAACCGTCTTTACGAACCAGCTCATATTCAATCGGCTCAAGTTGTTCTCCTCCCGCCATCCGCTTCATCCGCTTCATCCGCAGCGTAATCGTTTTCCGGGCGGCTGAGGGGAAAATCCCGGATTCAAATACACTCTGACCGTCGAGCTCCTCCCGCGAATATCCGGTCTGAAACTCTACAGCCCTGTTCCCTTCGATGAACCGCCCCTCCTCGCTGATCAGGAAACAGGCATCGGGAGCTTCCTCAAACAGGGCCCGGAAACGTTCTTCGCTCTCATGCAGATCCCGTTCAGCCTGTTTCTGTTCGGCAATAAAACGTGCCTGCTGTACATTCTGGTAGGCGGAAGTCGAGAGCTGGTTGGCCACCATAAAGAGTGCCTGCGAAATCTCTTTGAAGTGCTCACTCGTCATAACCGGAACGCGGTGGAACGCCTCCGCAACGGCGTCTTCATCGGCACCGATCTCGCGCGCATAGGCACGCATCTGCTCCTCGTTCTGGGATTCGTCGCGTACCTGCCCGATCACCCAGTTGGCGATGTGCCGTCCGCCGACCTCGATGCTGGCTCCGGCAGCCCATAAACCGCAGCTCAAGCATTGCTGAACGATCGGACCTTCCGAGTGATGCTGCCCGATAGCTGCATCTGATTTGAGGCAGTTGGCGCGGCCCTTTTCAGTTTGCCGAATAATATCCCAGCAAAGTTCGGTGAAATTGCTCGGCTCGGTGATCGGAGTTCCGTCCGGAAGGGAGATGATCGAAGCCACGCCGGTCGCATTGGAGAATTCGTCCTGAATGCGCTGGATTTCCTTTCGATCAAACAGGTCGTCGAAACTGATCGCTTCCGGTTGGTCGAAGGGCTGCGTCAGGGCCAGCACCCGTTTTTCCAGCGCGTCCTGCATCCCTCGGCGTTCGGTAATATCGGCAACGGTTCCGGAAAAAGCGGTTGCGTGCCGCTCTTCGCCCTCGCCATCGAATACGGCCAGACCATGGGCTTCGATCCATCGTAGCGAACCGTCGGGGTGGTTCAGGCGGTATTCGGTTGCATAGGGTTGCGGATCGCGGGGATTGAGAGCCGCATTGAGCGCCGTTTCGACACCGGCACGGTCGTCGGGATGAATGGTCGCAAAAAAATCTTCCACAGGACATTCGCGTCGCGGAATCCCGTAGATGGTTGCCAGGCACTCATCAAACGATGAAATTCCGGTTTTCGGATTAAAGTGCCACCAACCCAGCTCAGCCGCATCCAGCGCGAGCTGCCGTTGCCGCCCGAGAAACTCCCGCTCGGCCTCGGCCAGCTTACGTTCGGTAACGTCCGTATAGGTTCCGACCGTACCGATGATTTTTCCTTCATTGTCGTGCAGCGGAATTTTATTGGTTTCAGCCCAACGGGTTTCCCCTTCAGTCCGCATCATGACTTCCTGAATCCCCAACTTGGGCCGACCGGATGCAATGACTTCGCGATCATCCGAAACAAAGTGGTCGGCCAGCTCTTTCCGGCACAGGTCATGGTCGGTTTTTCCGATCAGCTGGTCCGGATGCTCCAGCCCGGCATCGTGTGCAAAGTTCAGGTTGCAGCCCAGATAAACGGAATTGAGATCCTTCCACCATACGCGGTCGTGCATCGTATCAATCACCCCGCGGAGCAGACGCTGCGATTTAATGACCTCCTGCTGCGCATGTTTTTTTTCCGTGATGTCAAAGGAGATTCCCAAGGTTCCTACCACCCCGCCGCTCGCGTCGTATCGGGGCGCCTTGGTGGTCTGGAACCATTGGTCGCCATGCTGCTCTTCAAGCTGAATCGGTTGGCGGGTCTGCATAATCTGCTGTTCATCAAGGCGCCTCTCTTCCGCTTCTTCCTCCGGATAAAAGTCGGCATCGGTTTTCCCGATCAGGTTTTCCTTTTCCACTCCGAAAATCGCGGCGGTCGGCTGGTTTGCACGGATGAACCGGCTGTCTCGATCCTTGAAATATACGCAGGCGGGAAGAATTTCCATGAAGGAAAGGAAAAGGTTCTGCTCAAACCGAACCTGCTTTTCAGCTTCTCTGCGCTCCGTGATGTCTCGAACATGGCCCAACAGATACCGCTTGCCGTCGAGCAGGATCGGAAATGCTTTCATATCCGCATAAAAGATTGCGCCGTCACTGCGTAAAAACGGGATGTCTAAAACCTCGTCAACTTCGCCTCGCGCCTGTTTTTCAAACGCGTCTATCACGTACGGCAGATCTTCTGCAGGATGAATGCCCTCAGATCCCATCTCCAGCACCTGTTCCTCGCTGTAGCCCATCAGCGTACAGAAAGCCTGGCTGGCCATGTGAAATTTTCCGGATTCGGAATCGGCCAGCAGAATCCCGTCCGGGACTTGGTCAAAGATGGTCCTGAATCGTTCTTCGCTCTCACGCAATGTCTTTTCGGCTTGTTTGCGTTGCGTTAAGTTTCGCGCACTGCAGAGCGCCAGCGTCTGGCCCTGAATACGGATGGGCACGGCGGTGGCCTCAACTGGAATTTCGGTCCCATCATTATGTATCATGCCCAGTTCAGTCGAGCCGACCCGCTCGCCTTGTTCAAGACAGGACAGATGATCCCGGATAATCGCGATGGAAGCCTCCGAAATCAGCCCGGATTCAATAAGGCTGAGGCCAACCAGCTTTTCCCGGGAACAGCCCACCAGCTCCCCTGCCGCTTTGTTTCCATCCAATATGCGTCCATTCAAACTATGTAGAAAGCAGGCATCCGGGGCTTCGTCAAATAAAAGTCGGAAGCGTTCCTCGGAATCCCGAAGCTCGGCGGAACGCTCTTCGACAAGCTCTTCCAGTTCCACGCTGAGCGTCGCCAGATTCCTCTCACTTTTTTTCAAGGAAATTTCGGTCTTCACCCGCTTGCTGATATCCACCAGTGCTATCAGGAAGCGATCGATTTGCTGTTCGTCATTCAGGTGCGGGGAGCATTCGACATAGGCGGTCAACACGCTGCCATCCGGACGCTGGAGTAGCAGGTCGGTGCCGTGTTTTTCGGGGTGTTCTGCCAGGTACAGACGATGCCGCTCCCACGTCTTAAGGGAATCGGGATGAACAAAACTGACGAAAAGCTCGACCATCAGTTTCCCTCGCTCCATCCCCAATGCCGCAGCCGCGGCAGAGTTGGCTTCGGTAATCCGCCCTTTAGGATCGAGGGTCAGATAGCCGACCGGAGCAAAATCGTAGAGCTCCTCATAGGCATCGCGCTTGGTGGCCAGCTCGGTCTGATACACCTCCAGTTCCTGAAGGAGTTTCTGCACCTCCACGGTGGAGAGAACAGGTGTTTCCTGCGGATTCTTCCGGAGCAGTTCTTCGACTTTCGTTCTTAGTTTATTATCAACCATTGGGCCTCTCTCTCCTCGGTCGTTTCCCACATCGAAAAGACTCGATCCTGCTTGCTCACGACCGGGTCTGTATGTTTACCGATCATCACCGCTCCCTCTTCAGGTGAAGATTAGTATGACACGCGGAACACACCTCATACGAGGAAAGAAAAGTTTAAAAACGAGCGGAATATTCATCTCCTCACACATGAAGATTTCATGCCTGGTGTTATCTCTGCGGCCTATCGCTCGCAGAAACAATGCTCATTCAGCCGCCCTGCTATAGTCGGCTCATTTCCCCATGGGCAGCACACAACAGCGGCTGGTCTCCACTTTGTTCTGTTCATTTCCGGCATCGGATTTTATCTTATTGTTTTTCCAACCCCTGGAGACCGAATTCCGTGAGTAGTGTACCCTTTGCCCATCTTCATTTTCATACGTGTTACAGCCTGCTCGACAGCACGGCCAAGGTGAAACCGTCGGTTCAGGCGGCGGCGGATATGGGCATGCAATATCTGGCAATGACCGACCACGCGGTACTTTTCGGGGCGGTGGAATTCTATAAAGCGTGTTTTGCCGCGGGCCTGAAACCGATCATCGGCTGCGATATGTATGTGGCCCGAAAGGGCGTCGAGGTCCGCGAATCGCAGCGCGACAATATGAGTCTGGTGCTGTTGGCGGAAACGCAGGAAGGCTACGAGAATCTGGTTAAGCTGGTTTCAATTGCCCACCTCGAAGGCATGTATTATAAGCCGCGCACGGAAAAAGCGCTTTTGCGTAAATACAGCAAAGGTCTGATTGCGCTTTCTGGCGATATGCGCGGCGAGGTGGCCGAGGCCTGCCGAAACGACGATGTGGAAGCGGCCTGCAAACTGGCGATGGAATATTCAGACATTTTCGGGCCGGGAAATTTTTTCCTCGAGATTTTCGACCATGGGCTGGATGAGGAAAAAACCATCCTCAAAAACATGCTGGAGGTTTCCAGGCAGACCGGTCTGCCGCTGGTGGCGACCAACGATGTGCACTATGTCCGCAAAGAGCACGCCGAAGCGCACGATGTACTGACCTGCCTGCAGCGGTCCTATCTGGTGGCCGACCCAAATCGCTACCGCTATCACGGCGAAGAGTATTATCTGAAAAGCGGTGAGGAAATGGCCGCCCTTTTCCCGGATCATCCGCAGGCGATTTCCAACACCATCGAAATTGCGCAGCGCTGCAACGTGGAATTTTTCTTCCCGGAAAAGGCCGAAGATCTTCACTTCCCCTTTTTCCCGCTGCCGGAAGGATTTAAGTCGGACTACGACTATCTGGTGCATCTAGGCAAGGAAGGGCTGCGCAAACTGTACGGCATACAGGACCTGGATAATCCGAAGGACGAGGAAGAGCAGGTCATTAACACGCGCTTTTATTATGAAGTGAGCGTGATCAAGAAAACCAACTACATCAACTATTTCCTCGTGGTGGCCGACTTTATTCAGTGGGCGCGGCGTCAGGGCATTCCGGTGGGGCCGGGGCGTGGATCGGGCGCGGGCTCATTGCTGGCCTATTCGCTGGCGATTACCACCGTTGAACCGCTGAAATATAACCTGATTTTCGAACGGTTCCTCAACCCGGACCGCGTTTCGCCGCCCGACTTCGATATCGACTTCTGCCCAACCAAACGGCAGGAAGTGATTCAGTATGTGCGCGATAAATACGGCGAAGAGTGCGTCGGCCAGATTATTACCTTCGGAACGCTGGGCGCCAAAACACTGATGCGCGACCTCGGCCGCGTGCTCGAAATCCCGCTGCCCTACTGCGACCGCCTGGCCAAGATGATTCCGGACACCCCCGGCACCAACATGGAAAAGGCGCTGGCGGAGAGCCCCGAATTCAAGCTGGCTACCAGCACCGAGCCGGATGCGCTGCGTATCATGAAATATGCCCGCTTGCTGGAGGGGTTGCCGCGCCATACGGGCATGCACGCCGCCGGCGTGGTGATCGGCGAAAAACCGTTGATTGAAATCATCCCGCTGACCAAAGAGGCCAAGGAAGGCCTGACGGTCGTTCAGTTCGAAAAGGGCCCGACCGAAGAGATCGGCCTGTTGAAGATGGACTTCCTGGGGTTGAAAAACCTGACGATCATCTACGAGGCCTGCGCGCTGATTAAGCGGAACCACGGCATCGATATCGACCCGGAAAAGCTGGATATTGAAGATGCAAAAGCATTTGAGCTGCTGGCCCGCGGCGACACGGTCGGCGTATTCCAATTGGAATCGGGCGGCATGCGCGACACCCTGCGCCAAATGGCGCCGGACTGTATTGAAGACATTATCGCCATTCTCGCGCTCTACCGCCCGGGACCGATGCAGTTTATCCCAACCTATATTAAGCGGAAACACGGGCAGGAAACCGTTGAATATGACCACCCGTTGCTCGAACCGATTCTGAACGAAACCAACGGCATCATCGTTTATCAGGAACAGATTCAGCAGGCCGCACAGAAACTGGCGGGCTTCACACTCGGCGAGGGGGATATTCTCCGCCGCGCCATGGGCAAGAAAAAGCCGGAGGTGATGGACCAGCAACGCGGAAAGTTTGTGCAGGGCTGCAAAGATACAAATGATATGACCGAAAAACTCGCCAACGCGATTTTCGATAATATCACCGAGTTTGCGAAATACGGTTTCAACAAGTCGCACTCCACCGCCTATGGTTTTGTGACCTACCAGACCGCCTGGCTGAAGGCGCACTATCCGGCCGAATTTATGGCTGCCCTGCTCTCCGGGGAAATGGGCAACTCAGATAAGCTGACCGGGTTCATTTCCGAAGCCAAAGAAATGGGTATCGATGTGCTGGCGCCCTGCGTGAATGAATCGATCGGTCGGTTTAATGCCGTTCAGGATGGCAGCGGCATCCGCTTCGGTATGGCAGCCATTAAGGGCGTCGGCGAAGGCGTCGTGGAAGAAATTGTGAAAGAGCGCGATGAAAACGGCCCGTTTCTAGGACTGATGGACTTCTGTTCCCGCATTTCCAGTGCAAATAAAAAGGTGATTGAAAGCCTGATCCGCTCCGGCGCCTTCGATTTTTGCAAAGTGCATCGTGCTCGGCTGTTCAACGGAATCGAGACGGCCATCGGCCGCGCGGCAGAAGCGCTGAAGGACAAGCAGGCCGGTCAGGTTTCCATGTTTGATATGATGGGCGGCGGGGAAGAGGAATCCGTCGTCGGCTCCGACGAAGAACTGCCGGACGTTCCCGAATGGAGCGAATCCGATATGCTGGCCGCCGAAAAAGAGCTGATCGGCTTCTTCATATCCGGCCATCCGCTCGCCCGCTATGAATGGATACTCAAAAAATTTGCGCTCAAGAAAATTAAGGATATCCAAACCCTCAGTGCCGGCGAACGCACCCGCGTGGGCGGCATGATTACAGAAGTCCGGAAGCTGTTTACCAAGAAGGACCAGAAACCGATGGCGACGTTCCGCATTGAGGGACTGGAAGGGTCGACCAGCGCCATCATTTTCCCGGGCCCTTTCGAAGAATACGGGCAGCATATCATTGAAGATGCCACCGCCATGTTCGGCGGGATTATGATGGAGGAAGACAGCGGCGACCTGAAGTTCCAGGTCATGGAAATCTTTCCGCTCGATCAGGCGGCATCGCTCTTTTGCGAACGCGTCAGCATTCATCTACCGGAAATGGGAGTGAATGAACAGGTGATGAATAGCCTGAAGGAAACCGTTCAGGAATTCCGCGGTACCACTGTGCTGAACCTGTGCATTGAATTTGTGGATGGGCAAAAAGTTTTTCTGAATACCGACCATGATTACAAAGTCAGACCCTGTGCCGAACTCGAACATCAGATCGAGCATACCCTCGGCGAAGGCCTGGTTTATATCGCCTCCAAATCAGATCCGCTCAAAAACCCTCCCAAGCCCCGGAAATGGGAAAGGAAGAAGGGGTAAACGTGAAACGTGATTTTGTTTGCTCTAACCTTCAATGCAATACGTAATACCAATTCATGAAGCATCGACCGAAACATATTATTGAATACGTGCTGCTGGTGGGCACCGGAGGGCTGATCCGGATCCTGCCCCTGCGCATCGCTTTGTGTCTTGGCTGGTTGGTGGCCGCCTGCATGCACTACATCGGCGGTTTCCGAAGGTTGGAAGCGATCCGCCGACTGAAGCTCGTTTTCGGAGATCGTTTCAATGAGAAAGAGCGGAAGCATATCGCCTGGATCTCCTGGCGAAACCTTTGCTTTAACGCCATTGAAGCCATCCGCTTTTCCAAGCTAACCGTAGAGGATGTCAAAAAACAGCCGCTGGCCAACGAAGCGCCCCGACTTATCCAGGCATTGGAAAAAGAGGCACACGGCTATATCTTCGCCACCATCCATATGGGTAACTGGGATATGGCCGGGGTTACCGCCGATCTCCTGGGCCTGCCGATTTTCTCCATCGCCCGCCGTCAGAAAAATCCGCTCACCGATGCCTACCTGAACAAAGCGCGCAATGCCTTTAATATGGAAGTCATCCTCAACGATTCAAAAGTCCTGAAGGGCGTCATTCGCCGCATCCGGGCCGGCAAGGTATTGGCGATTCTCCCGGATGTGCGGAATAAGACCGAAGCCTTCCCGATCCGCTTCCTCAACGGCGAAGCCAACCTCGGCGCCGGCGTCGCCCTGTTCGCCCGGCAATGCAATTGCCCCATTTATCCAGCCATCGTCCGCCGTGTTGGATGGACCAGGCATGAAGCCGTCATTTTCGACCCCATTCGCCCCGATGCCTCACTGGAAAAAACCGAGGATTGGAAACGCATCATGCAGCAGATGATGGATCTGTTTGATACCGAAATTGCCAAAACGCCGGAGCAGTATTTCTGGTACAACAAGCGCTGGGTCCTCGATCCGATTGAAAAATCCTAGAAACGAGATGGGAACTTTTTCCAACTATTGGAACGGCCCAATTGAAGAAAGCGGGAAATGTGGATTGACCGCACCAAAGCTTTTTCGTAAACAGTCCTTCCCCTTTTTTAAAAGGCCAATGTAGCTCAGTTGGTAGAGCAATTCACTCGTAATGAATAGGTCGTCCGTTCGACTCGGATCATTGGCTCCACTCTTTTCCTAACAAAACCCAGTTATTACAGGGTGATGTCGAAATTCCCAAAACCCAACTGTCTGTTGCTGTCGCTTGTTGTGCTAACTGTATGTTGCAACTTAACACAACATTAAACATCAAGGTTTCAGCGCCAAAAAAAATCTTGAAAAACTACCATACGATTTTCATCAAGCAATTGATGTTCGCCGAACTATCATTCCCTCTTTGAAGTGTCAATCATGGAGGGAATAATGTTGCCTGTGAATGTGATAGGCGCAATTATTTTAATACAGAACTGGATACGCGTACAAAATATGAACCATTACATTCTCATTGCAGCAGACATTGATAGGGCTAGACTGTATTTGCCGTCAGCATATGACATTGCTATGCATAGGCTAGAGATAATGAAGTGGGGGCTTAACAATAGGACCTTTCATCGAAAGAGGTTAACACCCGATGATAAAGCCCTGATTTATATTTCTGGGAGGAGAGATCATTGTCAAAATTTTGTTGGCGAAGTTCAACTTGCTTCTGCGGCTATGATTCTTCGGTCCTCTGATAGAAAAAAGGTTTCAGCACCAAGCGGAGAAGGTGTTGTAAGCGAGTACTATGTTAATCTGAAAAATGTGAATTTATTTAACAATAACGTTAGCATCCGAGAGATAGCGACTGATTTAGATTTTATTAAACGATCAGAGCAGTGGTGGCGTTACATGCAGGGCGGGGTGATCCGAATATCTGGGCGAGATTGGAGTTACATTGTCAATAAATCTAAATAGATGCTTACCGAATGGTTTCTGTAATTCATTTTAGCGGTCTGCGTGAGTAAGTTTTTATTACCAAGTTTACATCAAGAGGTGAGAGACATGAGATGGCGGTGGGACCAGGGACGGTTGGCATATTTTAACTTCGGCAATATTGTAACGATCGCCAAGGTACTGCACTCACTGGATGGAGCAGATTTAAGCGGTTCTGACAGCTTTTTTCGTGATGCCCTCTGCAATGCAACAGGGCTTCCATTTGCCCCGAATAATTATAAGGTATGGCGGAACTACAGCCGAGTTTTTCAATGCTGTATGCTCGCTACGCGCATTGACGGCAAACTAGTTGTGACAGATCTCTGTCGAGATATTGCTCGATCTCCCTTTTATGACCCAGACCAGTACTTCACCTTTGTATTCAGGCGGTTTGCTTTGCCTTATCCAGCTTTCCAAGATTATGAGCATGATGCAGAGCCAGTTTATCCATTTGTTGCGATTTTCAAGTACCTTTCCGCAAAAGCGCTATCTGGGGACATACCCAAGGCGAGCCTAGAAGAGGTCTTTACCAAGGTAATAGGTAATCGATGCTCAGGCCTAGAGCCTGTAGAGCATTACCTCACGCTTCCTTCCGTGAAAAACGCTCCATCGGGAGATGAGTGGCGGCAAGTTCGAGAAATGATGAGCTTTATGGGGCAATCGGCTTACTGCAAATGGATTAGCGGCGAATTATTTATGGAGGTCAATGCCGAAACTTGTATTCAAAATATAATGCCAGAACTGTTTACTGCTCGAAGACACAATCGTGTTGAAGAATTTTTACGCATCACATCAGAAACACAGTTTCTTAAATACAACGCGTTTATTCAAACTGCCCCGATCGCATACGAAAATGTTAACATACGGGAAGGGCGAAGGCAGGTTCGACTGCATCGCAGAATCGAACGCAGCCCTAAATTGCGCTCAATCTACTTTAATCAGCACCCAGAGATCATTTGTGATATGTGTTCACTAGAACCTTGCAACGTATACATGTGGACAAATAATTTGCTCGAACTGCATCACTTGCTACCTCTCTCTTCTACAATAACCGTAACAGCAGGAGGGACATCATTAGCTGACCTAGTGCCGCTTTGTCCAACCTGTCACAAAAGCGTTCACACATTCTATCGACAGAAGCTTCAGGAGTATCGCATTGTAGATTTCGAGTCACGAGAGATGGCTTCTGATTTTTATTTACAAGCAAAACACCAGCTTAACACATGAAAAAACTATCATTTAAAAAACAACAAACCCTGATCGAAGAAAGCATTCAAAGCAAAGTTCACCTTGCAAAGGTCTTAGAAGGCAACGGCTATAGTTATGACTCTCTGGTGTATCGCCATAACGAAACAAGCTTCAGGGAAATGTCCTCCCAAAAGAACGCAGGAAACCCATTTATAGGAAGGGAAAGAGTGGCGGGGAATATACCTGCGGTTAGCTTTTTTTCTGGTGCAGGTGGATTGGATCTGGGGTTTAAAGCAGCAGGTTTCGATTGCGTGGCTAGCGTTGAGTATAATGAGATGTTTTGCGACACTCTTAGAGCAAACAGCTTTGCGAATGTAATAGGACCTCCAAACTTTTCTGGTGATGTCAAAAATAAAGATGAAATCGTAAGTGCCTTGAAGCAAGTTGGTATTTCAAAGGGATTTAATGGTGTGTTTCACGGGGGACCACCATGTCAACCGTTTAGCATTGCCTCTAACCAGAGATTTTCAATGTCTGGGGAAAACTTTAAGCGCACAGGCTTTAACCATTCCGAATATGGAAACCTACTTTTTGATTTTATCGAGTTGATCCTGTATTTTAAGCCAACGGCTTTCATGATTGAAAACGTTGAAGGGTTACTTTCGTTTGATAATGGAGAGCAAGTGTCCTATGCATGCGATCTACTTACATCGGGCGGGTACGGCGTTGCCAACCCAGTTGTGGTAAATGCCGCAGATTATGGCGTCCCTCAAAATCGGTTGAGAACGATAATAGTCGGTTCGCGGAAGGGGGAGTTCGTCCTTCCCGCTCATTCTGCACGTAAGGTTAGTTGTCATGAGGTTTTGAATGCTGATTTCAATGAAGCATCAAATCACATAACGCGGAAGCATAATGCAGAGTCCGTAAAGCGATACATGGAATTGGAGTATGGCAAGCGAGACAAATTAGGTCGCGTAGATAGGCTGAACCCCATTCTTCCATCCAAAACAGTGATCGCAGGAGGAACAGGAGGAGGTGGCCGATCTCACCTGCACCCACACATCCCTAGAACTTTATCAGTTAGAGAGTCCGCCAGGCTACAGACATTTCCTGATAGCCACATCTTTACTGGACCTGTCGCGCGACAGTTTACGCAGTCAGGAAATGCAGTCCCCCCAGTACTGGCTTATGAAATTGCCAGAGCTATATTTAAGGGAGTCTTTATCTAAGCTCCTACTAGATAATCCTGAATAAAAAATAATTATTTTCAACAATGGCGATGGAGGATTCACCTTCCCCTTCTTGATATACTATATTTTTCAAACGCCGTTTAGCATTTTCTCGTACGTTGCAGTCACCGCCCAGCATTCCCCTATAACACCATATGAAGTTACAGCATCTTTACGGCGGCATTCTTTGCGTTTAAAAGAAATTGTTCGGACGGCAGTATAGTATTGGGAGCATGTCTGATTAACCCCGTATTTATTTAGCGTCATGGCTATTGAAGATTCAAAACAGATCATTAAAACGCAGATTCGATGTAGATTTCACAAAAACAGGGGTATTTATTGCAAGTTTTGGTCATACATGGAACTTCTTTTCGTTTAACACTGTAAGATGATGATTCTTAAACGGAAGGTATGCTGACCCTCGATTTCCAAGATGAAAACTTATCAAAACTATAACTTATAGTAGCGTGAGCAAAGCTCACCCTGTAAGAAGTACCATCCCTATTATATATTTAAAGTGTTTGACGACAAAACCGAATTACAGTCGCTTACATTGTCGAAATTCGGAGTAAATACCGATGAACCATGTCCCGCATATTTGCAAATGAGTGATGATTGTTGCCGAGCAACCGAGTGGGGTTTTCGGTGGTTATTCCTGTTTTTGCGGGACATCGTTTTGCCGCATCTGCCTAGACTCTCTTTTTAACTTAGCTCTGCAAACTTTGCATTTAGATTCATAACCATCGCGCTGTTTTGAGAAATACGTTAAATCCTTTTCGCTTCCACACTCCGTGCATGTCTTAACTGGTGGATCTTCAAGCAAGAGATTGTATAGCTTCCCAGTTGCAACTAATACGGTGGATCGATGATGAGTCCATGTGTCTTTTTCAAGGTTATGCTCCTGAAAGGCTTTGTAGAATCTAATGTATTCTTGCTTGATTAGCCAATTCACGACTCGTTCGACCTGTCCATCTGTAATGCCCTTCGTTCCTTTAGCTTGGATGGAATAAGAAGATTTTTCGTCAAGAGCCAGTTCAACGCCATGTGGATCAGTTGGGTTACGATTATATCCATCCACAAAATGAGATATTAAAATTTCGCCAAACCGAACCGCTGATGGAATGGACGTTTTTTGTGTCCATGATTTTTCTATTTGAGGCTGTAAGTGTTGCCGAAATCGCTTGCCAATTTTCCCTTTTAGGCGTTTCTGAATATCTATATCACCGTGCGGTATGTATGGGATCTCTTTGGGATCTCGGTAGCCCTTCTTAAGCTCGTTGAATATAGGTTTTGTAAATCTGTTATTCATCTTTACTCCTTTGAAGAGGAATGCGCAGCGCGCATTCCGGCGCAGCCGAAACCTCTTCCCGTTAAATTTTACCCAGTTCATATAGTCCAATGATGTATTCTTGATTCCACAAGAAATATGAACTTCCATCTAATTGCCTATGGCATCCTTGAACTTGATCGAGTAATAGGGGATGCAGATCGGCCAAAAACATATCTCGGAAATAGTTCTCCTGAAAAAGCTCGCGGGATGCGTATGAGTTTTCATCAAACCACTGATACCTGGTATCGGTTTCGCTAAACAACAATTCCCATCTTTTTTCAGATGAATCATAATGCAACCGATAGTCAATCGCGGGATCGTCAGCGCACTTCGTAAACACCCACTTGATAAAGGTAAGCCATCCGATTTTGAAATGATCAACCAAGGCTGATGCAGTTGCCCAGTACTCATCACCGTCTGCGTAAACTCCTTTAGTAAGCTGTCTCATTACAACACCTCGCTTACTTCAGGGATCTCGTTTGCGAAATCTTGTAGCTGTTTGAGATTCCAAAACCACTGACCCTTTCCGATTCGCCTTGGGGTCACTATTTTGTTGCGGGCGAGGCGTTTTAAGACACCTAGTCCAATTCCGAATTTTTCCTCTACTTGGGCTGTTGTGATCCAACTCGATGATACGGCAGGCATTACCCTGTTCGCCATTGAATACAACTCGCCTACATTCCAAAGGGGGTTCCCGTCGTCATCATATTTTACAGTTAGATATAGATCCAAAGCCCATCGTCCCAGATCGCTTTCCGAAAACTCACTGAATTGCTTTAAAGCTTTTTGAGTGGTGATGAATTTCGGGCTTTCGCCGTCCTCGTTAAGCAGCCGATTAATATTAATCATTTGTCACCACGCTCTCTTTTAAGAATTGTAATACATCCTCTCGTTCAAATCTCAGTATGTGAGGGCTGAGGCGATATGATCGAAGCACACCCTCGTTGGCCCATATTCTGACTTGATGCACACTTACTGAAAGAATGGTCGAAACCTCTTTCGCGGATAATTTTTGCGATACGCCAGCCGTATCGACTTTTCTCTCTTCACTTTTCATATGCTGTATTCCTTTAGTTTAATCGCGATAAACGATCTTCTTTTGAGTATTTACCATTCTCGACTTACTTTTCGGAAAACAGCTGAATTTGACCAAGCGTAGGCACAAAAAAATCTGCTCTGATTTTCGCCAGAGCAGATCAAGTAGTCATGGTTTTCATGACGTCTCCTATTGATTGCTGTTACAAGGCTAGCTTCATTTTAATGTCATGGGTCTTTGGTGTTCGGTGATGGTTCATGCGGCATCCATGCAGTCATAAGAACCTGAGTACTTTAATTCAAGTATGTCATCCTTATCCCATCGAATACGTCTTTTGTTATATCGGATTGCACTGATTATCCCCCGCCGTTCGTAGCGGCGCAGTGTTACGGGATTCACTCCCAAAATAGCGCAAGCCTCTTTAGTCGTGATTAACTCTCGTTTTTGTTTTCCGTGATTGTTCCCCAGAGCTTTTTTCAAAAACCTGAGTGTTCCTTCGGGAATGCTGTTGTCGTTATCTATAACATTTTGAATTGCTCCTCGTGTTAGTTCATTAAGTTCCTGTTCTTTCCGCATATGACCTCCTGTGGGTTGGTGTTCATCCTTTCGTTATGACACAAAAAATTCTCTACCATTGGACGTGATAGAGAGGTTTGCTGTCGATGGGAATGAAGGTATACGACGAGAGGGTCAGAATCAAGGATTATTTAAGACTTTCAACTTTGTAACATGTTGGCATTAAATGTTTTAACAATATACAAAAGATGGTCTGGGGTGACCAAAAGTTGCATGTTTTCACCTTTGTAGCCTAAAGGTTGCATAAAGCTGTTATAGGTCGCGCACCATTGTAGGTTTTCATTATGCACTGGTATCTTTTAGCACTTCGTTGATAACCGACTCCCAGTTATCCTTGTTTGCCGTTTTTAGCTTCTCGATTGCCCAGTCTGGCAACACATCGCTTGAAGGATTGCTGATCTGGAAGGTGGCGGAGGTTGTTGAAGTATTCTCTGACAAGCTGTTGGCAAGCACTGAAAACATCTTCTTATCAATGGTGGTATAATGATCTAGCATCTCTTCAGAAGAATGGCCGCTAATCGTCTTGATTGCCGAGTCTGGCAAGCCAGCATTTCGGGCTACTGTGATAAAGGTGTGTCGCAAGCTGTGTGCGCCAGTCTCCAATATAGGCTTTGCTGTGGGCAGTTCTGTTTCCTTGTGAGCGTTAAGCCCTGCGGCATTAAAGATTTTCCGAAGCTGTTTGGTAATTGCTGACTTGTCTCGATTATATTTTTCCACCAACTCGGGCAAGACATAATTATCGGCAGGAATAATTGACCCCAATTCCTCTCTCAGCACTGGAATAATCGGAATATAGACGACTTTACCCGTTCGATTTCGGGTTTTGACGGGTTTTAGGGTGATCAGCTTTTCCCGCAAATCGATTGATTTCCATTGTAGTTTGACGCAATCAACAAGCCTCTGTCCCGTACATAGAAGAATAATCAAAAGAGTACGATAGTCTCCCTCAGCATTTTCTATAACTCGATTTGCTTCCGCCAGCGTGAGCGGCCTTTTCTTTCGGTCTATTGTCTGAGCCTTGATGTTCTTTCGGTCTATGCCTGAACGCGTAGCTTTGTCCCAAGCAAACGGATTCTGTTGAATTAATGCTTTTTTGGACAGTGTAGCCCAAACAGTTGAAAGAGCGTTTAAGTAGATGTTAAATGATGAGGGTGACAGTTTTTTCCCTTCAAGATGATCGGCATAGGCTTCTGCATGTTCGGTATTCACCGCCCGCATTTCCTTAATCTCAGGATAATGTTCTTTCATCCATTTAGTGAATGCACTGATCACTGATTCATATCGGTTGAGAGTGCTTTTTCCAGATTGCGGACGATTGCGTGATTTCTTATATGCAGTCCATACTTCAGACAGTTTAAGGGCGGGTTTGCTATCATGCTCAGCTTGGGCGGTCTTTTTCTTCGCAGCTTCAAGTTGGGCAACAACGTTTTCCAGTCGCTTTTCATCATCCTTAGCTATTAGAGGGGCAAGGATTTCATTTCGCTTGGCTTCCGCATCTTTGCGGTTAGTGATGGGACTGCCATCATCATATCTCAAAGCTTGTTTTTTCGGGCGTCCACCAGATGTAGGACGGTACTCAATATAGATGGTGCTGTTTACGTTGGAATCGATGGAAACTTCTTTCCCCGATTTATCCCGTTTGTATAATCGTCCTAAACCGCGCTTCCCTCTGGATTTGCCTTTTGCCATCTGTCGAACCTCACCTTGTCTGTTGCTGTCGCTAACTGTTTAAAACAGTAGCTCAACAAGGCATCTGATTCAAGTTAATACAACATTAAACAACAAATGCAATAAACACCCAATATAATGCATTTTTCCACTCACTCGTAATGAATAGGTCGTCCGTTCGACTCGGATCATTGGCTCCACTTTTCAAGCCTCGCTTCTGCGAGGCTTTTTTTGTCCGGCACAGTCTGCGAGAGGGACAAAGCTGCGTTACTGCCGGTGCTGCAGCTCTTTGGCTTTGACCTTGGCTTCTTCCAATGTTTGGAAAGGCTCGGCGTAGTCTGTGAGAACCACGACCCATTTGTCCGTGCGCACTTCAAGCACACCTTCTCCGGCCGCATAGAAACGGGTTTCATCTTCACCGCGAACGACCAGAACTCCCGGCTTCAGCGCCGCAATCATCGGCGCATGGTTTGCCATTACGCCGAATGAGCCTTCAGCGCCATTGGCTTTCACCGAAACCGCGTCGCCGTCCCAGTTATTCCCTTCGGGCGTGGTGATATGTAGATGGAAAGCAGCCATCGCTTAAAGGTCCTTGGCTTGTTCGAGAACGTGGTCAATACCGGCGGCCATATAGAACGCCATTTCAGGCACATCGTCATGCTTGCCTTCCAGGATTTCCTTGAACGAGCGGATTGTATCCTCAAGCTCAACGTACACCCCCGGGATGCCGCAGAACTGCGTCGCTACATCGAACGGCTGCGACAGGAACTTCTGCACTTTACGGGCGCGATTCACCGTCAGGCGGTCTTCCTCGGAGAGTTCGTCCATCCCGAGAATGGCAATGATGTCCTGCAGGTTTTTATATTTCTGCAAAATTTCCTGCACGCCGCGGGCTACATCGTAGTGCTCCTGCCCGACAATGTTCGGATTGAGAATGGAGGAAGTAGACGTCAGCGGATCCACCGCCGGATAAATTCCGAGCTCCGAAATCGGGCGCGAAAGTTCGGTCGTGGCATCCAAATGGGCAAAAGTCGTAGCCGGTGCCGGGTCGGTGTAATCGTCGGCCGGAACATAGACCGCCTGAATCGAAGTAATCGACCCGCTCTTGGTGGAGGTGATTCGTTCCTGCAGTGCACCCATGTCGGTTCCGAGCGTCGGCTGATAGCCCACCGCCGAAGGAATACGGCCGAGCAGGGCCGATACTTCAGATCCAGCCTGCGTGAAACGGAAAATGTTATCGACGAACAGGAGTACGTCCTGATTCATATCGTCACGAAAGTGCTCAGCCATCGTCAGCGCCGACAGGGCCACACGGGCACGGGCGCCGGGCGGCTCGTTCATCTGGCCGTAGACCATGGCGGTTTTATCCATCACGCCCGCCTCGCCCATTTCGCGGTAGAGTGCCGTGCCCTCACGGGTACGTTCACCAACGCCGGCAAATACCGAATAGCCGCCGTGGCCTTTCGCAATGTTATTGATCAATTCCTGAATCAAAACGGTCTTGCCCACACCGGCACCGCCGAAGAGGCCGACCTTTCCGCCTTTTTTGTAGGGGGCCAGCAGATCGATCACCTTAATGCCGGTGATCAGCATCGTATCAGTCGTATCCTGCTGATCAAAGGCCGGTGCTTCGCGGTGAATCACCGAGGTTCCCGCCGTTTCAATCGGCCCCTGCTGATCGATCGGTTCGCCGAGCAGATTCATGACGCGGCCCAAGGTCTCTGGTCCGACCGGAACGCGGATCATATCGCCCGTGTCCCGCACCGGATTCCCGCGAACCAGGCCGTCGGTCGTATCCATGGCAATGCAGCGCACGACGTTGTCGCCAAGGTGCTGGGAAACCTCCAGCGTCAGGTTATCCGGCTCGTCGCTGATCGTCGGGTTGGAGAGCTTCAGGGCCGACAGGATATTCGGCAGGTGCCCTTCCGGAAATTTTACATCAATGACCGCGCCCAGAATCTGGGAAATCTTGCCGGTTGCCGTTTCAGTTGCCGTGCTCATGAATCTTCTCCTGTTTCTCTACAGCGCCTCGGCGCCTGCAATAATTTCAATCAATTCGGTGGTGATGGCCGCCTGCCGTGCGCGATTGCGCAGCAGCGTATTTTCGTCAATCATCTTGCTGGCGTTGGTGGTGGCATTGTCCATCGCCGTCATACGCGCGCCGTGCTCGCCCGCCGCATTTTCGAGCAACGCATAAAACAGCTTGAACACCACCAGCATCGGGACCAGCGTGGTCAACAGTTGCGGCAGGGCCGGCTCTGCAATGAAATCATCCGCCTTAATGGTTTCAACCTGATCGTGATTCTCCAGCGTCGCCATCGGCAGGGGAAGCAACTGATCGATCTGCGGAACCTGCGAAAGCGGGCTCACAAAGTGGTTATAGACCATGTGCACTTCATCAAACTGGCCGGCGGAAAACGCTTCGATCAACTCTTCAGAAATTGCGGTGGCATCGCGCGAATGCGGGGCGGCCGTTACGCCCTCGTAGTTTTTAAACACCTCAACTTCATTGGCAAAAGCAAGGTGCCCGCGCCGACCGCAGAAGGCCATGCTGACTTCCTTGCCATCTGCTTCGAGTTCATTCTTGCGGGTGCTCACGTATTTAATCAGATTATTATTAAATCCGCCGCACAGCCCTTTGTCGGAAGAAAAAACCAGCAGCAAAACCTTGCGAATATGGTCGCGCGGCATCAGCAGCGGATGCATGTCCTGCTCGACCGATTCCGCAATCCGGAAAATCAGATTATTCACCGCATGCGCGTAGGCCTTCGCCCTGTTTTCCGCGTCCTGCGCACGGCGCAGTTTACTTGCCGAGACCATTTTCATGGTCTTGGTGATCTTCACCGTATTCTTCAGGCTGCTCAGTTTGCGGTTATATTCTTTGATGCTTGCCATGGTTGCCTGGGGCTATGCCTCGTAGGTCCGTTTAAAATCTTCCAGTGCGGCTTCCAATTCGGCCGTCAGCGATTCGTTCAGGGCTTTCTCCGCCTTGATTCGCTTCACGACATCCGCATACCGGGAGTCCAGCGCTTCGTTCAGGGCCACTTCAAAGGCCCCGACGCTGTTCACCGGAACATCATCGAGGAACCCCTTGGTTCCGGCGTAGATCATTACAATCTGTTTCGCCACTTCGAGCGGAACATGGACGCCCTGTTTAATGACTTCCATCAGACGCTGGCCGCGTTCCAGCAGCTTGCGGGTGGATTCATCGAGATCGGAGGCAAACTGCGAGAAGGCCGCGAGTTCGCGATACTGCGCCAGATCCAGACGTAGCGTTCCAGCCGTCTGTTTCATGGCTTTGATCTGCGCATCGCCGCCCACACGGGAAACGGACAGACCGGGGTTGATCGCCGGGCGCTGGCCGGAGTTGAACAGATCGGATTCCAGAAAGATCTGCCCGTCGGTAATCGATATCACGTTGGTCGGAATATACGCCGAAACGTCGCCGTCCTGCGTTTCAATGATGGGGAGGGCCGTCAAACTGCCCGATCCTTTGTCCGCGCTCATTTTGGCAGAACGTTCGAGCAGACGGGAGTGAATGTAAAATACATCGCCCGGATAGGCTTCGCGGCCCGGCGGACGGCGGAGCAGCAATGAAAGCTGACGATAGGCCTGCGCCTGTTTGGTCAAATCGTCATATACGATAAGGGCATGTTTACCGGTGTCACGATAGTGCTCGGCCATCGCCGTACCGGCGAACGGAGCAAGATATTGCATAGGAGCCGGATCGGAGGCCGTGGCGGAAATAATCGTGGTGTATTCCATGGCCCCGTGTTTGCGCAGTGTTTCAGCCACCTGAACTACGGTCGAGCGTTTCTGACCAATGGCCACATAGAAACAGTGCACGTCTTCGCCGCGTTGGTTAATGATCGTATCGATGGCCAACGCGGTTTTGCCGGTTTTCCGGTCGCCGATGATCAGCTCGCGCTGTCCGCGACCAACGGGCGTAAGCGCGTCGATTACCTTAATGCCGGTCTGCATCGGTTCGTGCACGTCTTGGCGGTCGATGATGCCCGGTGCTTTGAGTTCAATCTGGCGCGGTTTAACATTATGCAGCGCGGGGCCGCCGTCGATCGGTTCGCCGAGCGCATCCACCACACGGCCGATCAGGCCATCGCCGGCCGGAACCGAAGCAATGGTTTCGGTGCGCTTCACGTGGTCGCCTTCTTTAATGCCGACATCCGAACCGAAGATCGCCACGCCGACGTTGTCCTCTTCGAGGTTCAGCGCCATACCTTTCAGGCCGTTGGCAAATTCCACCAGCTCGCCGGACATCACGTTGGAGAGCCCGTGCACACGCGCAATGCCGTCGCCGACACTCAGCACGGTGCCCACTTCGTATTCCGTGGCGTGGCCGTCGAAATCCTTGAGCTGCTGTTTTAAAATGGATGAAACTTCATCGGGTTTAATATCAATTGCCATGATTTTAACCTTCTAACTTAGGGTGTTCGTGCTTTGCATTGATCACGCTTTGTTCAAACTGATCGAGTTTGGTGGCCATGCTGAAATCGCGAATATGATCGCCCACCTTGATTTTAAATCCGCCGATGAGTGCCGGCTCCACGGTTACCTCGGCATCAATATCTTTCTGATACCGATCATGAAGCTTCTGCTTCATCGCGGTCAGTTGCGTATCGGTCAGTTCGTGCGCCGCCGTAACCTGTACCTTGAGAATGCCGAGCTCTTCACAGATCATCTGTTCATAAACCTCGCAAACCGCAGAAAGCTGATCCAGCCGTCGCTTGGAAACCAGAAAGCGTAAAAACAGCAGGGTTGCCGGTCGGGCCTTTCCTTCGAACAGGGCCACCACTGTTTGTTCCGCTTCCGGCAGGGGAACCGTCGGATCCGATACAAACGTGGCAAATTCAACCGAATCGGTGAATAGCGTACGGATGGCCGCGCAATCTTTGCGGACCGCGTTGCACTCATCCTGCTCTGCGGCAAAATCGTAGAGCGCGGCTCCATATCGTCTGGAAACGGAAGTAATGGCCATGGTTTTACTAAAGCTCTGCAATCAGTTTATCGGTCAACGCCCGGTTTTTTTCGTCGTCGAGGTTTTCATCGATCAGTTTACCGGCCAGTTTGCGGGCCCAGGCTGCGCTTTTAATGCGTAGCGCATCTTCCGCCAGTGCCTGGGAAGTTTCAATTTCCCGATGAGCATTTTCGGTCAGAATGGCCGCTTCGTCACGGGCTTTTTCCTCGATAAGGTGCGCCTGTTCGTGTGCGCCCTGCCGGGCTTTTTCCAGAATCTTTTTGGATTTCTCGTCCGATTCCGCCAGCTGTTTCGCCTTCACAGCTTCGAGCTCTGCCATTTCCTGACGCAGCACCTCGGCATTATCGATGCTTTTCTGGATCTCCTCTTCCCGCTTATCCAACGCGCTGAGAATCGGCTTCCACGCCACTTTGTAGAGCGCCCCCAACGTGATGGCGAAAAGAACCCAGGTCCAGATTACCATCTGGCCGGAAATCTCCATTGGATTGATTTCCACATGGGCGTCCTGCCCATGCCCGACATGCGCCTGGGTGGTTTCCTGCGTCAGTTCGGTTTTTTGTGCCGAATCAGCCATACTTACTCCTGAAAAGTCGTGCGTCTAATTCGGATTAGTTGGCCAGGAAACAGATCACCGCGCCAAACAGGGCCACCCCTTCAATCAGGGCTGCGGCAATCAGCATGGCGGTCTGAATCTGCGGAGCCGCTTCGGGCTGACGGGACATGGCTTTCATAGCGGCGGATCCAATCCAGCCGATTCCGAACGCGGCTCCAAATACGACAAGTCCTGCACCTAATACTGCAATATTACCTTCCATAATAATCTCCTGACTCTTATCTAGTTCTATAGTTTCATTTCAAAATTAATGCGCCGGATGATACATCTGGCCGATAAACATGGCCGAAAGCAGGGTGAACACATAGGCCTGCAAAAAGGCGATAAACACTTCCATCAGATTAATTGCCAGTGCCATGGCCAGCGCCGGCAGCGCGGCATAGCCAAACGAAACCAGCAGGCCGACCAGCGAAAAGACCACAATATGTCCCGCCAGCATGTTGGCAAACAGCCGGATCGTCAGGGCCGCGCATTTAATAACCAGCCCGATCATTTCCAATGGCATGATGAGGATGAGAATCGGCCAAGGGACGCCCGACGGCGCAAAGCTCTTGAAAAACTTCACCGGGCCGTTGACGTAGAGTGCACCGAATACCATGAAAAAAAAGGTGATGGATGCCAGGCCGAAGGTGACATTGATGTTACCCGTCGAGGTCGAAAACAACGGACAGAGCCCCATCAGATTCGCCGTGAGAATGAAGAAAAAGAACGTTAGAAAGAGCGGCGCCATTTTACGTCCGTCTTTTTTCCCGAGATACTGAATACAGATATCATCGCGCACAAATTTAGCCAGTGCTTCCAGCGCATTGGTCCATCCGCGGGGGGCTTTTCCTTTCTGATAGCGGAAAAAAGACCCGAACCCGATAATCATGAAAAAGCTGGTGATAATGAGCATCACACCGTTATTACTAACCCAGTCGGGGAGGTGCAGGCTCCATAGGGGCGTATGCCATTCGCCGGAATCAGTCACATGATGCATCACCCACTGATTCACGTAGTGGGCCCGGTCGGCCGTTTCGTGCACCTGGTGCTGCATCCCCTCTACAATGTGTACTGAATTGGTCATCTTTTTTACCGCACTGCGGGTCTTTCGCTATCTCTTTGGTGTGTTTAAGGAGACCGCTGATCTCTGCCGCGAGGAAGGCGAAATACCCGAAAAAGGTCATCAGCACAAACGCACGGACATTCGAAACGTCCCATTTTACAACGCTTAACAGCAGAAACAGAAAAACGCCGGCCCGAAGTCCGTTCATCAAAAAAGTCCATACCAAAAAGCCGATGGAATCCCGTTTGATCGCCTGATTCGCTATAAAAGTACCGATATATGCATTAAAAAAAACGAGTAGCCAACAATAAAACAGGTCTTTTTTCTGGGTAATGTGATCACTTAACTCGGCAATCATCAAAGATCCTGCAATAAAAGCCACAGAAGCGACTGATATTCCTCGCCCCCATAACCTTATGAAAGAGCTACTGCAGAGGCGCATCAGGAGGCTGCTCTTTATTTTTGGCTTCACGCTTCGCCTGCTCGTTGGTCATGGCAATCAGTTTCCACAGTTCCCAGGCTCCGTAGAGCAGACCCAGCCCGATCCCAATCAGTGTAAAAAAAGACTCGCGGCCCGTCTTTTTATCCAGCCAGTGACCACCCAAAGCGAAGACAGCCATGCCGACGGCAAAAGAAGTTCCGAATCCAACTGCCGGCCCGCCCCGCTGTTGATTAGCGGGCGGCGCTTCTTCCTCTTTTTTCCGGTTCAGCATCAGCCCATCTCTTCAGCAAGCAGGCGGGACGCATAGTCTCTTGCCTGGTATTTCCGTTCTGCTAAAACTCAACCACCGGAGCGGTTTCAGCTCCCTGCGCCGCTTCAAACGGAGTTTTCTGTTCGTAGCCCTTCATACCCGCGACGAACGAACCCGGGTATTTGCGGATCTTTTTGTTATAGGCCGCAACGGCTTCGTTATAACGACGGCGCTCCACCGAGATCCGATTTTCCGTACCCGAAAGTTCTTCCTGCAACGCGAGGAAGTTCTGGTTGGATTTAATGTCGGGATATTTTTCAACGACCACCATCAATCGGCCCAGCGCACCTTCAAGCATTCCGGCGGTCTTGACGGCCTGATCCGTATTGCCGGACGCTTTGGCTTCGCCCCACTGACTGCGCAGGCGGGTGACTTCTGTCAGCAGTTCTTTTTCGTGATCCGCGAAGCCTTTCACGGTATTCACCAGATTCGGGATCAGGTCGAAGCGACGCTGCAGTACGGTTTCCACGTTTGCCCACGACTGATTCACATTCTCGTCCATATCAATTATGCCGTTATTGATGCTGATAAACATCATGAATAATATCACAACAACGGCGATAAATCCGCCAATTCCAATCCAAATCGCTTTCATAATCTACTCTCCTTTATTGATATAGGCGTCAACGGCATCGATGACGCGTTCAATGGTTTTTAAATACATACTGAACAGCTCGCCGACATCCATATCTTTCGGCTTCTTCGAGCCCTCTTTGAGTTGCTGAACCGTTCGGAATACAGACGCATCAAATTTCAAATGGTTCGATAAAAGTTCCAAGGCCTGGAACTTTTGTTGCGGTACAGCATCTTCGAATAAACGCAGCGAAGCGCGAAACAGCACGAGGAAGGTGGAAAGCGAATCCACCATCAGCTCGGCAACCGCTTTGGGTTTTACGCCGGTCAATAAATAGCTCTGGCGCAGTTTAATCAGTTTCCCGCGCAATTCGTGCTCAATCTCCAGCCGCAGGTTTTTTGTATCGATTTCCAATCCCTGGACAAGATCGTCGCCAAACAGAATTTTGTGGCATTCGCGAATATCCAAGAGCTCGATCGGAAAAACGTCGGTGGATTGCGCCAGCCGATCCTCGGTGAAAAGCAGCGGCGCCGGATTTCCGGCCTGCGACCACTTGGATGCCGTTTTAGAAATAGCATCCAGCGTCGCAATGCCCAAGTCCTCAGTAACGACCAGCACGTTATAATCCGAGCGCTTTCCAACATAATCGCCCCCCGCGGCCGAACCGTAGAGCACAACTGATTTGAGCCCCGTCGGGCAGGCCTGTTTTAATTCTTCAACCAGTTTTTCAGGTGTCATTGTTTTTCTCCTTCAAAAAATATTACCATCCGCCACTCGATCCGCCGCCGCCGGACATGCCGCCGCCAAAACCACCGCCGCCTCCGCCAAAACCGCCACCGCCTCCGGAGCCCCGCCCTCCTCCGCTGCTGAGCAATAGAAGCATCGCTAAATGCGGATGACGAATGGCAAAAATCACGAAACCGATGCCCAGTATAAGCAGAACCAGCGGATGAACTTCCCTTTCTGATTTTCGCTGCGAACTCGGATTATAGCGGTACTGCGTCGCGGACCCCGTCAGGGTAACGCCGTATTCTTTCGCAATTTCCTGCGACAGCACCGCAATCCCTGCCGTGATGCCCTTACCCGGATTTCCGGCTTTAAAATAGGGTGTAATCACATCGCGGCGGATGCGCCCCGCTTTCGAATCGGGAATCGCCCCTTCCAAACCATAGCCGACTTCGATCCGCATTTTGCGATCCTGCATCGCCGCCAGAAACATCAGGCCATTGTCTTTACCCTTCTGCCCGACGCCCCACTTTTCAAAAAGGCGGTTCGTGAAATCGTCGATCTGCCCGCCGTCCAACGATTGGAGAGTTACCACGGCAATTTCCGCCCCGGTTTTCTGCTCCAGCTCATCAATCATCGACTCCAGCTGCTGCTTTTCCGAAGAGGAAATCACGTTGGCATAATCATAAACCGCCACACCGTTTCGCGGGTTGAGCGAATTAAGCAGTTGATCGGATGCCCCGGCGGTAATCGCCAGCAACAGGATTCCAAGGATTGGAAGTATGGTTTTTAATCTAAACATTCTCGAACACTACACGTTGTAATTCCAATTTCAAATTTCATATCACTACCATCCGCCACTGGAACCGCCCCCGCCGGAACAGCCGCCTCCGAAACCACCACCGCCGCTAAACCCACCGCCTCCACCGGCCCATCCTCCAGATCCCGATGATCCAACGCCATAATTCCCATCCCATGTATAACGCCCTCGCCGTGCGGGCTGAACGCCATCCTTGATACCAAGATAGATCAAATATCCAATGAAGGCGGCAGGAATTAGAAGAAACAAGATGAATACCCAATCAGAACCGGATACGTTCCCAAGCCCTTTTTCAACCGGCAGATTTAACGCCTTGCCCTGCACAACGGCCGACAACGCTTCCACGCCGGCCAGAATTCCAGCCGCAGGTTTTCCAGCTTTAAAATGCGGCGTAATGATATCCCGTCGAATGACGCCGGCTTTCGAATCCGGAATAATTCCCTCCAGCCCATAACCGACTTCAATGCGCATTTTGCGATCCTGCATCGCCGCCAGAAACATCAGACCATTATCTTTGCCCTTTTGCCCGATGCCCCACTTTTCAAAAAGGCGGTTTGTAAAGTCGTCGATCTGTCCGCCGTCCAATGATTGGAGGGTGACGACCGCAATCTCAGCTCCGGTTTTCTGCTGCAAATCTTCGATGACTGCGTTGATGCGCCGTTCATATTCAGCAGGTATAACATCCGCGAAATCATTCACATAACCGGCCGGTTCCAGCTTGTTGAGCAACGCATCGGATGCCAACACAGAAACCGCACAGGCCATTAACAGCAAATAAACGAGGATTTGTTTTCGCATGAGAAAAGACTAACCCATCGCACTTCAATTTCTATTACAAAGAAATCAGGAATTTATAGACCCCCTTCCAATGTCTGGAAATGTGCTTTCTATTTTTTCCAAGGTTTGGAACATTCAGTACTTTACGTTTCAAAGGGAATAACAAGCAGTGGCTAAATTCATCATAAACGGCGGGAATCCGATCGGCGGCATCTTTAACCCGCGCGGCAATAAAAACGCCGTGCTTCCTATGCTGGCCAGTTGTGTGCTCACCGATCAGCCGGTCATTCTTCATAACGTCCCGCTCATCAACGATGTTAATGTGATGCTGGAGTTGCTGGAAAGCATTGGGGTTGAAATTTCACTGGAAGACCACACCGTCACCCTTTGCGCTAAAGGACTGAAGACGACCGAGCTGGATCCGGAGCTTTGCGCCAAAGTCCGCACCTCCATTCTGCTGGCCGGTCCCCTGACCGCCGGGCACGGCGGCGCCACCATTTACCCCCCCGGCGGCGATGTGATTGGCCGCCGGCGGCTCGATACCCATTTCTACGGACTGCGCTCACTCGGCGCAGACATCACGACCGATTCAGCCTACCGCTTTAAAGCCGGGCCGCTCCGTGCCTGGAAAATGGTATTCGACGAAGCGAGTGTGACCGCCACGGAAAACGTGCTGATGGCGGCAACTTTGGCGGAAGGCACCTCCACCATTTATAACGCCGCCTGCGAACCGCACGTGCAGGATCTGGCCAATCTGCTCAATGCAATGGGCGCACAAATTTCAGGCATTGGAACCAATATGCTGGCGATCCAGGGCGTTGCAGCACTGCATGGGGCCGAATATACGGTACAGCCGGATTTCATCGAGGTGGGCAGCTATATCGCCGCTTCGGTGGCCACCGGCGGATCGCTGACGATTCCAAGCGCCGGCGAACCGCAGACCCTGCAAGTGATGCAGCGCGCATTTTCAAAACTGGGCGTGGACTGGACGCGCGATGGACGAGATCTTATTGTTCCACAGCAACCCGACCGCATCATTCGTCCGGACGAAGGCAACGCCACCCCGAAAATCGAAGACGGCATCTGGCCGGCCTTCCCTTCCGACCTGATGAGTGTCTGCATCGTGCTGGCCACGCAGACGCAGGGCACCGCCCTCTTCTTCGAAAAAATGTTTGAAAGCCGCATGTATTTTGTCGATCACCTGATGGCGATGGGCGCGAACATTATCCAGTGCGATCCGCACCGCGTGGTCGTCATCGGCCCGACCCAGCTGCGCGGCAGCTCGCTCACCAGCCCGGATATTCGCGCTGGAATGGCCATGCTGATTGCGGCGTGCTGCGCCGATGGGCAAAGTGTGATCAATAATGCCCAGGTTATTGACCGTGGATATGAATCAATTGAAGGTAGACTTACTGAACTCGGCGCAGATATTGTGCGTATAAATTAATCATCCGAATAAAGAGAGAGGATACGAATTATGGCATTTCCGAAAACATTCTACCGCTGGCGCCCGCATCCCTGGCATGGTCTCGAAGCTCATGGCGGAGAAGAAGGCGTTGTGAACGCTTATATTGAAATGACGCCTTTTGACGCCGTTAAATATGAAGTCGATAAAACCACTGGCTACCTCCGGGTGGATCGGCCGCAGTTGACGTCTTCCATGACGCCCACTCTCTACGGCTTTGTTCCGCAGACCTACTGTGCCGCCCGCGTTCATGCCCTTTCGCCCTCCTCGGAAAAAGGCGATGGCGACCCGCTGGATATCTGCGTGATCACGGAACGCCCGATTAACCGCGGTGAAGTCATTCTGAAAGCACGCGTCATCGGCGGCATGCAGATGGTCGACAACGGCGAGGCAGACGATAAAATTATTGCCGTACTGGACAATGATCAGTTCTGGCAGGACGCGAACGATATTAAGGATATTTCCCCCGCCCTGATTGAGCGCATGCGCCACTACTTTGAAACCTATAAACTGGTTCCCGGCCAACCGTCCGACGTAACCATTCCGGAAATCTACGGCCGCGACCACGCCCTCAAAGTGCTTGGCGCCTCCATGGAAGACTATACCGACGAATACGGTTAATCGTCCAAAAAACAGAGCCTGGACTCAGGGCGGGTCGCCCGTGAGCCCGGCTTGAGTTCACCAGAAAAGCCGGTTGCAGAACCGGCTTTTTTTTATTCCGGATCGTCAATGGGCTTTTCTTCACCGGTTCGAGGGGCGGAGGTGCGGCCAATGATTTCGGGGACGGAGCCGCCGGCACGAACCACTTCGATGCGGTCGCCGATCATGAGATCCAGCGCGCGCAGATGGTCGAGGCTATGCAGACTGGCGCGTTGCAGGGTGGCGCCATCCACTTCAACCGGCTCAAAATGAGCCACAGGCGTGAGGCGGCCGGTGTCGCCGGTCGTCCATTCGATACTCAACAGCGTAGTCTCAACGGGCACCGCCCGATATTTGCGGGCGATCGCTCCCCTCGGATATTTTGCCGTGGCCCCGAGCTGTTTAAATGCCGTGCGATCATCGAGCCTGATCACCAGGCCATCGGTCGGGAAACTGGAATCCGCTCTAAGGCGATTCATTTCGGTCAATACCGGCAGCACCTCGGCACCGGAAAACGTACGGCTTTTGACGACAGGCAATCCGAAGGCAGATACGCGAGCCAGTGCTTCGGTGTGGGTCGGCACTTCCCGCTCAATCTGAATCACTTCAAAGATCCGGAGCTGCAAACCGCGCTGTGCAATCTCGGCAAGGTCCTTCAATCGCAAGGTTCCGGCCGCACTGTTTCGCGGGCTTTTTAAGGCTGTTAATCCGTCCTTCGTCCGCCGCTCGTTTAAAGCTTCGAAGGCGGAAAAGGACATCAGTATTTCCCCGCGCAGCTCCATTGACTCCGGCGCATTTTCCAAACGGGTTGGTACACAGCCGGATGCCATCACCGCCGTGGTAACGTCGCTCCCCTGCTTTCCATCGCCGCGGGTCAGCGCCTGAACCAGCAAGCCATTTTGATAGCGCAGCACTACGGTCAGCCCATCAAGTTTGGGTTCAATACAATAGGTTTGTTCCACTCCACAGCGTTTTACAAAAGCCAATACCTCATCGTCCGAATAGGCTTTTTTCAGACTGAGCACCGGTTCGGTATGCGCAGTCGGTCCGCCATCTTCCGGCACAACGGCTCCCACGTCTGAAAGTGCGGGGAGTTCGGGATAATCGACGAGCAGCTTTTCATACTGCGAACGCAGGGCGTCGTAAGCCGCGTCGCCCATGATCGGTTCGCCGTTATTATAATACGCCGCATCCGCCTGCTGCAGCAGAACCCGCAGTTGCGTCGCATGCCGCTCCACCGGTTCGGGAGCTGCTAAACATGATCCGCAGATCACCCAATAGAGTACGATCCGTTTAAACATGAAAGGAAACTCTCATATCAAGCCTCCCATTTCAATGGGCAGTTTCTCCGGACCGTTTAAACCCAATTAACGCCAAGCCGACCAATGCCATTAGCGCTGCGTTGCGAGCCACACTCATCCAGTCCATGGGAGGCGCATCGGGCGCATTGCTGAAGCAACCACAACTGAATGCGGTTCCTCGAACCAGATTAATGCCAATCGCTCCGGAGAAAACAAGCAACAGCACCAAAGCAATCCAAAGGGCCGCCACGCGCAACTTTGGAACAAACAGTAAGCAAAGGCCGCAGATGATTTCCAACCATTGGAAATAGATCGCCGAAATATTCACCAACTCCTCCGGCAGCAAATGAAATCGGTAGACCGCCAGCGCGAAGTCCGCCGGATAAAGAATCTTGTGGTAGCCCGACAGCAATGTTGCCGCGATAATAAAACAGGCCAGCCAATACGCGAACCGATAGATTTTCTGATCGGCGGTCATGAAAGGAAACTCCTACCACAGAGACACAGAGGCACAGAGAGAAGAGATTTAAAACCTCCGCGCCTCTGTGTCTCCGTGGTGAAGAAATAAATCATGGTCATTGCTCCACCACCCCGCCGTATTTCTGCCATACTTCAAATCCATCGATGTAGAGAACCAGGTTCTCCGCACCCATCGCCTGCAATTCCATAGCCAGAAGCAGCGAATCATCGCACTCACGGTTTTGGCAATAGACAATCAGCTCCTGCCCGGAATCGATCAAACTTCCAATCATTGGAAATTCCTCTTCCAGAGATTGAAAAGGAATTGAGAGCGCACCGGGAATGTGGCCCGCTTCAAATTCATCAACCGAACGGGCATCGACAAAGGTTGCCGGCTCTTCCAAGGATTGGAACTTTTGAAGTGCCACCGAAAGCGGAATCACTTTGATCCCGTTCTGCTTCGCTTTAGCTTCCACCTGATTCGACCAGCTCTGCACCCACGGAATTTTGCGCGGATGCACACTGTTGGCCAAAAAAGAAACCACCCCGCTGATCAACAGGATGATCCCAATCTGCTTGAGGATGGTTTTCATAAAAAACTCATTTCGTCAATTTACTTATTAAGTGCTGACGTATAAGCCTGTCGCTCATGTGTTGGCGTTGTCGGAAAAGCTAACGCTAGCTTCCTCTCCTTTACCAAATCACGCAAATATTGCCCTCGAAGAGTTTCCGGCTCCCTGTTCACTAATCCCGCCAGGCTACGTAATGTTACGAATCGGCCCTCGCAAATTTTTAAAATCACCTGAATTAAAGTCTCTCTATTGAGTTTTTTCTTCTCCCGTGGTTCATCCGCCAAAGTCTCAAGGTGAGCTCGAAGCGTATCGGACAATTGCCCTAAGTCATCAATAACCGGAAGATTTAGATGCTCAGAAAGTAAACACCCATCTTTATCACGCTTATCAGATGAATTCGGGGAGCTGTGGTCCAAATTCGGGGAGCTGTGGTCCAAATTCGGGGAGCTGTGGTCCAAATTCGGGAGGCTGTGATCTAAATTCGGGGAGGTGGTTCCAAACACATCTTCCGGCTTCGGAATCGCCTCTCCCTTTACATGATAGATTGCGCCCCGACCACCAGTTGATTCCAGCATCCCCATAGTTGTAAGATGTTGCAACATTTTCGAAAGGTCTACCGGATGCTCAGTCGTCACAGCTTTTAGTCGGGCATGATTGACAGTTCCTTCACTGGAAGCCAATGCAAGCGCCACGCGCTCCACATATTCCAGTTGATCAAATGCTGCTGCTCCAAACTTATTACGGAGCCCTGCAAGGACCTGCTCTGGGAACAGATCAATCATTCTTAGTTCCAATAAAGTTTGGTTATAGGGTTCTACCAACTCGTAAAGTTTCGGAGGGTTCCAGTGCTGTGACTGCCAACCATGAAGAATTTTTGGAATCCCAGTTCCTGCCTGCTCACCCACTCCAATAAAACGGAACATTTTATGTAACGTACGGTTCCTGCAATCTGGCTCGCCACCCAATAATGCGATCTCAACCGGAATACGCATCAATCCCGGGTTGCGGAATCCAAACATATCCGGGCGCTTCACAACAAATACTGAAGCCCGATCAGAATAGTCGGCATGTACAATTACATTAGCCAGAGCTTCGCGTAATGCTTCATGAACTGGAGTTTCATCCTTTCGTTCACCCTTTTTTAGATTGAATGGCACTGGTAACTCAGCGGTTAGCTTCAAATATACTTTACGGTAGAAATCATAAAGATTCCCCGACCACTTACCATCCAAAGTAATCCGGTCAACCCAACGTTTTTCTGCCTTGGCCTCTTCCCGCTCCTGATAATCGACCATATAGTTAGGGAATTCGTCCTGAATTGATGCCATTTCCCCGAACATCAACAAACCAGCAACAGTAATGCCCGCAACCTTTGTTTCCCTGTCCTTTCGCCAACCACCAATCTGCCGAAGAAACGCTCGGTCTTCCAGCGAGTTCCACGGATGTGATGGTTCGCGGTTAGCAAAAACCTGCCGATATGCTCGAAATGTTCCTATATCTAGGTCATCCCAATCATAGCCAGTCAGAATTCTGTCATCACGACTATCCTCCACCTGTTCGGCTAACATCCGCTTGACTTCATCATCAGGAAGCCGACGATCTCCTTCATTTAGTCGCCGGTAGGTGTTTCCATCAAAAGGATTTCGCGTCAAATGTACTGGACGTTGCTTCCGCGTTGCTCGGGGAATATCCACCACAAGAATAATTTTCCCCTGCAACAAAACTTCCGAGACCATTGCATCAGTGACCAAGCAGGAACTTACTGTTTTCGGGTTATTTGCCCCGTCAAACAACTCCTTGCGAACTTTTTCTGGATTTTCAATGCCCTCAATTGAAAAATGATTTTTTCTCTCTCGCACTCCCAACAGCACAACACCACCGTTCGTATTTGCGAAGGAGCTATACGTTGGCCAGAAATCTTGAGGTAGTGCGCCCTGGCCATTTCGGCCAATGGCCAGTTTGCACTCTAAATCAACAGACTCCCGAAGCAGTTCAATGTCATCGATCATATGAATATCGAAATTCATTATACACCTTCGACCTGCTTCAGGACCATGGTCGTTTACTAATCTAAAACCTGATTTTATTCTTCATCAGCAGGTGGCTTTTCAGAAGTTTCCGGTGCGGCTTCTGTTACAGGAGCTTCTCCTTCAACAACTTCACCTTCCACCACTTCAACTTCCGGTGCGTCCTCTTCCGGATCGAGCACGGCGGCGGAGACGAGTTTGTCGCCTTCCTTGAGGTTGAAGAGTCGAACGCCCTGCGTGTTACGGCCGATAACCCGAAGGTCGCTCGCGCCGATGCAGATCATTTGACCACCTTCGGAGATGAGCATCAGACGATGATCTTCCGTGACGGCGTGCGCACTCACGACCTTACCATTACGGTCGGAGGTCTGAATACTGATGATGCCTTTACCGCCACGACTCTGCGTACGGTATTCATCGAAGCTGGTTCGTTTACCGTATCCGTTTTCGGTGATGGCCATCATCGTTGATTCTTCATCCACGATTTCAATGGTCACGACTTCATCGTCGCCGGTCAGCGTTACCCCTTTCACACCACGCGAAACACGGCCAAGCGGACGTGCATCGGTTTCGTTGAAGCGAATGGCTTTACCGTTTTTCATGCTGAGAATAATCTGGTCATCCCCATTCGTCAGCTTAACGCCGATCAGCTCATCATCTTCATCAATATTGATGGCTTTCACTCCGGCCACACGAACATTTTTATAGGCCGCGAGGACGGTCTTTTTCACGATGCCGTTCTTGGTGGCCATGATCAGGTTATGATCGTGATCGTCGAGTTCGCGGACACACATGATGGCGGCGAGCTTTTCATCCTGACTCATCTGCAGCACGTTGGCCAACGAACGACCGCGACTCTGACGCGAACCTTCCGGCACATAGTACGCCTTGAGCCAATACATGCGTCCGGCTTCGGTGAAGCAGAGCAGGTAGTCGTGCGTGGAGGCCGAGAAGATGTGTTCCACAAAGTCCTCATCCTTCGTGCTCATTCCAACCACCCCTTTACCACCACGACGCTGCTGACGATAGGTATCGGTTGGTACGCGCTTGATGTAGCCGGTGTTCGAAAGCGTGATCACACACGGCTCATCGGCGATGAGGTCTTCAATGTCGATTTCACCTTCGTCGATCGAAAGATCGGTCTTGCGGATGTCGCCATACTTCGCGCGAATCTGTTCGAGGTCTTCCTTGATGACGGCAAAGATTTTTTCCGGATGAGCCAGCAGATCTTCGAGATATTCGATCAGCTTCATCAGTTCCGCGTATTCCGCTTCAACCTTGTCGCGTTCCAGACCGGTCAGCTGATAGAGGCGCATATCGAGAATGTGTTTTGCCTGAATTTCGGTGAACCCGAACTTGGCAATCAAACGCTCCTGCGCTTCTTCGCGGTTTTTCGAATCGCGAATGATCCGAACGACGTCGTCCATGTTGTCCATGGCGAGTAGGTAGCCTTCGAGAATGTGTGCGCGGGCTTTGGCTTTATCGAGATCGAACTGCGTGCGGCGGGTGATCACTTCAAAACGGTGATCGATGAAGCACTGCAGCACTTCCTTCAGGTTCATGACGCGGGGCTTGCCCTTGTCGATCGCCAGCATAATGCCGCCGAAGGTCTGTTCCATCTGCGTGTGTTTGAAGATGTTGTTGAGCAACACATTCGGGACGGCGTTGCGCTTGAGCTCGATGACGAGGCGGATGCCTTCTTTGCCGGTCTCATCGCGAATGTCGGAAATGCCTTCGAGCTTTTTGTCGCGAACGAGGTGAACCATTTTCTGGATCAACAGGGTCTTGTTCAGCGCGTAAGGAATCTCGGTGATGATGATGCGGGCCTTGCCGTTGTCATCTTCTTCGATATCGGCTTTACCACGTACTTTAATCTTACCGCGGCCGGTCGTGTAGAAATCACGTACCGCATTGAGGCCGTAAACGGTACCGCCTGTCGGGAAGTCGGGGCCTTTAACGAGCTCGTGCAGTTCGTCAATCGTGGCTTCGGGGTTATCGATCAGCAGAATGGTTCCATCAATCACTTCGCCGAGATTGTGCGGCGGAATGTTGGTGGCCATACCCACGGCAATACCGGTTGAACCGTTCACCAGCAGGTTCGGAACACGGGCCGGAAGCACCGAAGGTTCCATGAGCGATTCGTCGAAGTTCGGGCGCATATCGACGGTGTTCTTGTCGATATCTGCGAGCATTTCTTCCGCCAGCGGGCGGAGACGACACTCGGTATATCGATAGGCAGCCGCGCGGTCACCGTCGATGGAACCGAAGTTACCCTGGCCATCGATGAGCATGCCGCGCATCGCGAAGTCCTGCGCCATACGCACCATGGTGTCGTAGACGGCGGTATCGCCGTGCGGATGGTAGTTACCGATTACTTCACCGACCACTTTAGCGCATTTCACATACGCTTTATTGTGTGTCCAGCCACGTTCTTTCATGGCGTAGAGAATACGACGGTTGCCCGGCTTCATGCCGTCGCGCACGTCCGGCAGGGCGCGGCCGACAATTACCGACATCGAATAGTCGATGTAGGCGCGTTGCATTTCGTCTTCAATATTAATCAGGTCGATACGTTCGTTCGTAATGTCCATAATGTACTTTCGGGTTTTATAGCGTGTTTCGGATTAAGTTTAATCCTGATCTTTCAGATGATGAATACACTCGGTAATTCTTTTCTCGATCTGTCGAATTTCCGATTGAGATTCGAGTTCAAATTCAACGACACCGGACAATTCTTCGAGCGCTTCGGTTTTTGTAAAACCAAAAGCAGTCAAATGCTTGTGTCCGGCCACCTGAGCGGTATATCCGTCTTTGTCTTTAGCGATCTCAATTTTCACGTTTCAAGACTCCATCCTTAATCAATTAAATATCCAGGTTCGTCACGTTCAGTGCATTCTCCTGAATGAATTCGCGTCGGGGTTCCACTTCGTCGCCCATCAGGATGGTGAACATATCGTCGGCCTTAACCGCGTCTTCGAGCACCACTTGGGTCAGACGACGAAACTCCGGATCGAGCGTGGTTTCCCACAGCTGCTGCGGGTTCATTTCACCCAAACCTTTATAGCGCTGAATCGTCATGCCTTTGCGCCCTGCAACGCGAACTTCCTGAGCAATTTCCATTAATGAATTCACCGGCGTTTTGGAGCTTTTGTCAGCAAGGTTAAACTGCGCAGTTCCTGATCCCAGAACCTGTTCGAAGGCAAATCCACTCTCTTCAAGCTTTTCAACCAGCTCTTTCAATTTACGGGCAGAGAAGAGTTCTTTATAGCGCACGATCGGAGCCGGCTTTTCTTCCACGACCGGCACTTCTTCAGCCAGTTCTTCTCTTTCAACCGCTTCGGCAATTTCCTCCACCACATCAACGGCTTCGACTTCTTCCACTTCCGGAGCTTCGGCAGCGATGGCCGCTTCCACTTCGGCGAAGATTTCTTTCAGACCAAGTTCATCGTGTGCAAAGCGAATATCCAGATCTTCACCGAGCTTGTTCATATAAGCACAGTAAAGCGGGAAAGCTCCGGTTTCCGGATCGCGCTGAGCAAGATAGTCTTTCAGCGAAATTCCACGACGGCGAAGCTTGTCGGCAATACCTTCAATTTCGACCACATGCTCGAGAAGTTCGCGCAGCCCTTTGGTATCGAGCAGCTGATCTCCATCCAGTTTTTCGAGGCGCATGCCGTCGGCCCCGAGATCCAGCAGAATCTGCGTCAGATGGGCGTCAGACTCGACATATTCCTCGCGTTTGCGCCGCGTCACCTTATAGAGCGGCGGCTGAGCGATGTAGACAAAGCCGCTTTCGATCAGCTGCGGCATCTGACGATAGAAGAACGTCAGCAGCAACGTACGAATGTGCGCGCCGTCGACGTCGGCGTCGGTCATGATAATGATTTTATGGTAGCGCGCCTTTTCGATATTGAAATCGTCGACCCCGATGCCGGTGCCGATGGCGGTGATCATGGTACGGATTTCATCGTTGGCCAGCACCTTATCGAGGCGGGCCTTCTGCACGTTGATCACTTTACCCTTAACCGGAAGAATGGCTTGATATTCGCGCTCACGCCCCTGCTTTGCGGATCCACCCGCAGAGTCCCCTTCCACAATGAATAATTCGGTCCGCGCCGGATCGCGACTGGAGCAATCGGCGAGTTTGCCTGGCAGTCCGCCGCTTTCGAGTGCGCCTTTGCGCCGCGCCAGATCGCGCGCCTTCCGGGCAGCCAAGCGGGCGCGGGCGGCCACAACCGCTTTATCAATGATGGTTCGGGCGGTAGTCGGGGTTTCTTCAAAATAGGTGCCCAGCTCTTCATTCACGATCTGCTGAACAATGCCTTCGACCTCACCGTTTCCGAGTTTGGTTTTGGTCTGCCCCTCAAACTGCGGGTCAGGAATTTTTACGCTGAGAACAGCTGTGATGCCCTCGCGGATATCATCGCCACCCATCGCCTGCTTATCATCTTTGATCAGCTTATTGGCCTTGGCGTAGGCATTCACCGTACGGGTCAGCGCCGAGCGGAAACCGGAAAGATGCGTGCCGCCTTCGATCGTGTTGATGTTGTTAGCGAAGGTGAAGATGGTTTCGTTGAAGGCATCGGAATACTGCATGGCGATTTCAACAACGACATCATCTTTTTCGCGTTCGAAGTAGATCACGTCCGGGTGCATCGGCGATTTGTTGCGGTTCAGATGCTGAACAAATTCCATGATGCCGCCGTCGTATTTAAAAACTTCATCGCGACCGGTGGATTCTTCTTTCAGGGTAATTTTAGCGCCGCGGTTCAGGAAGGCCAGCTCGCGCAGACGGGCGGAAAGGATATCCCATTGGAAACCCTTTTCATGCGTGAAGATGGTGCGGTCCGGCATGAAGGTGACTTTGGTACCGGTTTCGGTTGTTTTGCCGATCACGATCAGTTCGGAGACTTCCACCCCGCGCTCGAAGCGCTGATGATAGATCTGGCCGCCGCGTTTGACTTCCACTTCCAGCCATTCCGAGAGAGCATTCACACAGGAAACACCGACCCCGTGCAGACCGCCGGATACCTTATAGGTGTCGGAGTCGAACTTGCCGCCGGCGTGCAGCACGGTCAGCACCACGGTAACGGCCGGTTTGCCTTCCGTTTTATGCATATCAACCGGAATACCGCGCCCGTCGTCGACGACACTCAGCGAGCCATCTTCGTTAATACAGACTTCAACATTGGAGCAATAGCCCGCCAGCGCTTCGTCGATCGAGTTGTCGACTACTTCATAAACCAGGTGATGAAACCCGCGTGTGCCGGTGTCTCCAATATACATGGCCGGTCGTTTACGGACCGCGTCCATGCCTTCAAGAACGGAAATATGGTCAGCACCATAGCCTGCGGAATCGGGATTTTTTGCAGCGCGGAGTTTAGTGGCTGCATCAGAGTTTTTTTCGTTTTCTGCTTCAGACATAGTTGTCTTGTTCCTTTCAGTGGAATTAATCAGAAAACTATATCAGAATCCCAGAAACAGGAGCAACAAGAGAAGGAATCTAATTAGCACTTATTTTTCCGAAAATCCCTAAAAACGGACAAAATCCACCTTTGAAGCGCAATCCGCTGAATTTCGGCAAAACAGTCATTTTGCACCACAATTTAAAATGATGGCGAAATACGGCGCTTAAATGAGTTCATCGGCGGACTGCATCCCATAGCGGCAGACCCAGAAATTGAGCCAGCTTGTCGGCATCTGCCCGGGCATGGTGCAGGTGCCCATGGTCGAATACATTCAGGCGGTCGCCCGACTTCAGCACCAGGTTGAGTTCATAGCTGAGATACGAGTTTTTATCGCTTCGGCAGAATTCCGAAATCAGCTGCAGCGCATGAATATTATCCAACTCGGAAAAACACTTCAGTTCATCCCGGTTCATCACTTCCATCGGTGTTTGACGTCCTTTCCAGAAATAGCCACTTCGGCCATCAAAAACAACCGGACTGGAAAAATGACGGACCATGAATGCCCCGGCGGCGGAAAATACCGATCCGGTTAAAAACAACATAAATGCTGCCGGTATAGGAACTTCCGCACCGGATACAATCATAAATACGCCGATGCCAATCGCTCCGATCCCCAAGATAAGGAATAGAATCCCGAACAGCATGGCTCCCATCGTCGGCCGGAATTCCATTCGGTCGAGATCCATCTGCACCAAACGCCGGGTTCTGAAATTGGCCCCACCGCTTTTCAGCGGAGACCAGTCGATTCTTACCGCCAGGCTGTCATTAAATTTTGCAGGATCGAACGAATCGTCCGATTCCATCGCAATCCCCATCAACTTGCTTATTTTACTCAGCATCCCATGCCCCGATTTGGACTAGATCGGCTTCATCGCCCCATTTTGATATTGCTTCATTTTAACAATGTAACGCTCCGCATACATCCGAACATTGGAAATATCCGCCTCTGAAAGAGACCGGATCACCCGGGCCGGACTGCCGAGCGCCAGCGAGCCAGCGGGAATTTTACGGTTCTGCGCCACAATCGAACCGGCACCGATGATGCAGTTGTCGCCGACCTCGCACCCATCGAGCAAAATGGATCCCATCCCGATCAGGCAGTTATTCCCGATGGTGCAGCCGTGCAGCGTGACCTTGTGGCCAACCGTAACGTCTTCGCCTAGAATCGTTGGCGCGCCTTTACCGGTGTGGGCTACGGAATTGTCCTGAATGTTGGAACGGGCACCGACGATGATCGGCTCGATATCGCCACGCAACACCGCTCCAAACCAGATGCTGGATTGTTCGCCTAAAATAACATCGCCGATAACAGTGGCATTATCGGCGACGTAGTATTCCTCCGGCAGGGAAGGTTCACGGTCATTAAATCGATAAATCATGAGCGGAATATAACCGAGTTTCCAACCATTGGAAATTTCCAACCGTTGGAAGTTTTCAGGTTGAAGGAGTATTCACCAAGCCCAGCTCTAAGGTCGTTTTGCTGAGCTCGATCTGTTCGTGTTCTTCCATGACCAACAGGTTTTCAAACACCTCCCGGACTTTTTCCGTGTGTGCTTTTGCGGCAATCTCGCGGTAGAACTTAATCAGGCAGGCGTCGAAATGCATGGCGGCGGCCACTACATCCTCGACGGTCATATGTTCCTTAATTACAAACTCGTTGATCCCGCTGAGTTTGGACGCATCAGACCCATACTGGAAATAGGAGTCCAACACGTTTTTATTCACATCCTGCTGAAATTCCTTCAGGCAGTCCTCCAGGTAGGTTTCGTGGCGGCTGAGGTAATCCAGCAGCGCGCGTGTCCGTTCTTTATCGGTGTTTTCCTTGAGATCATCATAGAATTCACTGAGCTTATGATGAAACTTGCGGGCCTGATTGAGTACGTCTTTCGTTTGATCAAATGGCATAAGATACTCCTTTCGCTTCTAAAAAGAATTTTAGGCCAATCAAAGATGCTGTCAAACCTTCCGCCGTCTAAATAAGGGGCCCGTATTCAACGAGTCAGAAGCTTAATTAATTCATACTGATCCGGAAATGTTTCCAATAATTGGAAACGGGAGGGCAATTCAAACTCCGCGAAATCGAATCCAGGCACCACATTGCAGCCCACGAGGGCATACCCTTTTCTCACCGTTGCACCGAACAAATTTCCGGCGCGGACCGTGTGCTGAAATGTGCCGGATCCCAGCATTGTTCCGTGGTATTTCCCATCCGGATCAATTTCGTGAATCGTGATCGGCAATCCGGCATAAAAATGCCATTGCTCATCGGACTTCAGGCGATGCAGCGCGGAGAAATCGGGCGCTTCAAGCAGATAATAAATCGAGGTCAGCAGCGGCCGCCCGTCTTCCTGCTTCAGGTCCGATTCATAAACGCGCCGAAACCAGCCCCCTTCTGGATGCGGCTCCAGCTTCAGCTCTGTTTTCCAATGATCGGAACTTTTCAAAACTGCCCCGAATTCAAAAGGACCAGTGTGCAGGCTTCTTCAAAGGAAATCCCCGCAGCTTCCAGCTCGCGATACAATGCCGCGTTTTCGGTGCCCGGATTAAAAATGACGCGCCCCGGCTTCAGCTGAATTATCTCCGCCATGATCGGCGTGGACAGCTTTTCTGAAACATAAACCGTCAGCGTATCGATCGGTTCCACAATTTTCGACAGGCTTTTACGGACGGGCAACCCCTCCACCATCTCAATGGCCGGATGCACCGGAACCACCTCATGACCATGTTCCAGCAAAAGTCGGATCGCCTTGTTCGAATAGCGTTCAGGTTTTGGGCTCGCCCCCAGAACCGCTACGGTGTGTTTATTCGTATTTTGATTCATGGTGCAAGACTAGCTGAGATCAACCGACTGTCAACAATCGGCTTTCAAGGCTAATCGGCTTCCTGCACCGTCACGCGGTAAAAACGGTATATGTTGGTGGCGGATTCAAAGCTGTTCACCTCAAACAGGCCGTTCGAACCCACGATACCTGAGACCATCGATTTCCAATCATTGGAAGCAAGCTCATCGCAGTATTCAATGGTGTAGATCCGGTTATCCAATCCCTGGAAAACCGGCAAGAAACCAGGCCCCATGCTGAGCTTCCAAACACTGGCAGCATTGGTTGGCACGGTCCCGCAGATATATTCTTTCCAGTTACTAAAGCCGTCGCCGTCCGGATCCAACTCCCCGTCATCAATTTCCGGATCCAAACCATACTGAATTTCCCAGTCAGCCGGTATGCCATCGCCGTCGTCACCATTGCCTTCGGCCACCGTCAGGGTAAAGGCCGGGCCCTGCATATGCTCAACCGCGTTTGTATCTGTCAGCACCGCCGCCAGCGTGTGCGTTCCCGCCGGCAGATTGGTCAGCAGTGCCGTATAATGAATCGGCTGCCCTTCCAGCTCCGGGTTCGTGACTTCCTGTGTACTGATTGAGTCGATCCAGACGCCGCCTCCGACGGTATAACCTCCCTCCGGATAATAATACTCCAGCCGAATATAGACTGCCTGGCCGGCATATGCAGACAGGTCTATCACGATATCGCCCCAGTCAACAGAACCCTGAACCGACCAGATTTCTGAAAAGGAGACGCGGTCCGTCGAAACCATAACGCGAAAGGATTCATCATAAACCGCCTTGTATTTCCCATGTATGAGCAAGCGGGTTGAAACCCCGGGAGTAATGGTTGACCACGATGTCAAATGATACCTTTGATTCGTATACCCGCCCGGTTCCTTATAGAAGCAGTTAGCAACTCCACTGTTTGTACTGACAATCCAATCCCTGTAACTGGAACTGGAAGTCGCCTCAAACACCGAAAAATCATCACAGTCATCCCAGAGTGTGGTCACTTCAGAAAACCGACGGGATTTCAGTGCAGTATCTTCCGCGAGCGTTTCCCAATCATACCAATCTCCGGAAGTAACGGCGATATCGTCGACGCGTATGCCCGCCCAGGAGCTGCTGTAAAACCCGCCGGACTCGGACAAAACAAAACGGAGTTTCACCTGCTGTCCGGCATATGCGGCCAAAGAGATAGAAGAAGACTGCCAGCTATTATGATAAACATCGCTCGGTGTAGAAAAGAGAGCGGTATAGTTTTCTCCATGGTCTGTGGAAATCTCTACACTGAAAATCGAAACATATAATCGCGCCAAATACCAAAAAGAGAGCGAGCTGGAAGCATCCGGAACAAAGACTTCGGGAAGCTCCAATACCGAACCGTTATTCGGTCCCGTAAACCAGCAATCTCCAGATCGCCCGGCTGAAACAACCTCCCACCCAGTATTCGGCACAGTAATCTCAGAAGCGTCCGACTGCCAATTCCCGCTCTGTTGCGTCAACTTCTTCAGCAGGAGCTCCGAAACCTCATTTTCGCGCCGTTTAGGGAGAATCCAGTTCAGCTCCGCCGAACCGCCTGCCGCGACGGAAATTGAGTTCGTTAATGGGAAAGCCATCAGCTTCGGCCTCAAAGAAGTAACCCCACCGTCCAGCGCCGCAGAACCGCCGCCGGTCGGAGCAGCATCTTTGGTATACCACCCATTATTTGAACCGCCCCATCCCAGATTAAAATGATATGTCGTGACTCCACCGTCAACCAACAGCCCATCGGCAATAAAGGCGTGGCCGGGGAAGGTTACAATACAAGGGAAACCGGCGCGCAATTCGGCTTCCATCGGAGCAATTAAATCAGCCTGAGAATTGTGCGACTCAATCGGCTCAAAGAAGAAATAGTTGTTCAGACGCCCCCCCAGTCCGGAGGTCGACCCACTTGTTCCGGAAGCTTCATAGTTTACCTCCGCAGCAATCCCGAGTTCATACATCAGTTCCGCCACGGCATCCTGATTCGTCTGCGGATCGCCGGTTGAATGAGAAGCCTGCATAAGATCCCAATCATACCCATCGGTAAAATCCGCGCTGTGCGAACCGGTTACGCCTCCGGAACTGTCGGTATAAGACCTTGAACCGGTTCCATAACAGGGCCAGCGGTGATAATTCATCAACTGAGCATAGGTGGTCGGAACACAGCCAACGGGCGCACGTCCTTCATAACTTCCGCTCGTGCCCGCCGACGGACAAAGCAGGTTATATGGGCTGTTCTGGTTCCAGCTCGTTTCGAGGAAGGGGCCGTGCAGTTCATCCTCCGCAGTCGGCGCTGCCAGAGGCGATCCCATTGCGACGGGCGAACCCCAATTGGCCAGCGCGGCTACTTTCTGCTCACAATAATCGATCAGCATTGCGCGCAGGGCGTTCTGCGGATCATCGGTCAGGTCCACCTGCGATTCAGTGCTGAACGAAACCGCCAACGGCAGGCGGTTGTCGGAGTTCAGGATCAGAAAACCCTTTGGAGCGAGCTGCACAACGTAGACCGAATAACTTCCAGTGTCTGGAAAAACCGTTACCGATTCCACGGTCTGGCTCGCCTTCACCATTACCGGATTTTCATTCATCCAACTCAGCGCGCGTTCAAGCGCCACTTCCTGAGAGATGGTTGCTGCCGTGGCCTGCATCACCACCATGCCCAATACTGCCCATATCCACTTTTTCATCGGCTTCCTTTATATGTATTTCCCAGCACGAATATTGCTGAGAACAATAATACAAAGAAAGCGGCATGCCAAACTGCCGAATATTTTTTGAAAGAAAAATAAATCCCTCAACAGCATGAAGAATCAGTTGTATAGTTCTTTCACCCCAGTCCGACAGGTTCTGAGAGCCAGATCTCTTCGGGTGAAACCGTGGCCTGCCAGGCAAAAATTTCAACGCCGGATGCGGCAGCGATTTCCAATGATTGGGAATATTCGGGATCGATTTCGTGCGCGGTGCGAAAATGCGATCCATCGGAACGCGGAATCACGAAAAGCATTGCGGCACGGTGGCCCGCCTTTACAACTTCAATGAGCTCGTTCAGATGCTTGCGCCCACGTTCGGTGACGGCGTCGGGAAAAGCGTAGGTTCCATCATCTACCAGCAGCGTCACATTTTTGACTTCGACATAGCAGAGCGCATCGCCCTTTTTAAGCAATAGATCAAACCGGCTATTGCCGAACTTCTGTTCGCGGACCACTTCTTCGTAGCCGGAAAGCTCCGGTATCCAACCCTTGGAAACGGCTTCGAACGCCATTTCGTTGGCACGGCCGGTATTCACGCAGATCCAGCAAGTGCCGTTATGCACCAGCTCCCACGAATAGCGATATTTCCGTTTCGGATTATTGCTGTCCGAAAGTGCAACACGCCAGCCCGGCTCCGCGCAGGTCGTCATTCTTCCAGTGTTTGGACAATGCGCCGTAATCACCGAACCGTCCTCCAGCTCCACATCCGCCAGAAACCGCTTATAGCGCTTAATCAACGTTCCAAAAATGACCGGAGGGAGGTTCATGAAGCGAACCGCAGATTAGTGAATAAGGAATTTCGAACTCCGAAGTAAACCCCCTTCATTATTCTGCCGTTCCTTGTTCGCTCTTCGATATTCATCCCTTCGTATTCCAGGCGACGATGCATTCGTCGATGCTCATTTCATAGCGGGTGTTGCAGAACTGGCAGCTGATGCCAACGGGTTCTTTGCGTTTCACAATTTCCATCCGTTCGGGAATCGGAATACTTCGCAACACGGCGGACATCTTTTCCTTGCTGCAGGTGCACGCAAACTTAGGCGACGGGCAGGCTTCCACCTGAATGCCTTCATAGCCGGTCTCATCGCCGATGAGTGCCTTTGCAATTTGCTCAAAATAATTTTCAGACGCGCTTTCGTGGCCAAGCAGCTCACGGAATCCGTTGTCGTCCATATGGCGGCGAATGCGGTCGAACCGCTCCAGATCAGTACCCGGCAACGCCTGGATCATCCAGCCCTGGCACAATGCCACGGGCTTTTCGGGATCGGGATTAAAGCCGATCATCACGTTCATGCCGGTTTCGACCTGATCTGAAATACAGTAGTGATACGCCAGATCGTTCACTGGATCGTGCAGCGAAATCGGCGTAGTGCCCGAATTGGCAATGCTTCCGTTGTCCGAAACCACCACCTGCAGTTCGCCTATTTCGCCATAGAGGCTTTCGTGCGCATCGCCAAACTCGTTCAGCTGTGCCGGAGAAATAAAGGAACGAACGCTTCCATCCTGCCCGGCATCGACCACGATGGTTTTCAGGCCGCCCTGATATTTCCAGCAGGAATTCAGCCGCCGGCTCTCGGGCAGCAGCGCGGCGGCCAGCAATGTAGCGGTCGTGGCGCGACCCAGAATATGCGCGCCCGCCGGATCGCAATCGTGGCGCACCACCGTTTCATTCACCGCCGCTGTCGTAACAGCATACGTGAAAGCAATATCAAGCCCCTTAAAGTGGCCTTTATAAAGTAAATCGTTCATGGCGCGGGATTCTCCAGAACCTCGCCAAGGATTCAAGTTTAATCCTAATCCGGCAGAACCGGAACCAACATTAAACTACGTTTTACAAAAAGCCGCAAAGATTGTGAGAAATGGAGGTCCTTCACTTTGCGACCTTGATATTAAAAATGCCTCACAAACATGATGGAACTTAAACAGACAGCAATTATATGGGAAAATCAGATTGCAAAACCTATAAGTAGTCATTAATGACGATATATACCGTTTTATACTTACAATTCGTCATTTATTACGATATTAAATCTGCATATGTAAAGGCGGTAGCGATGAAGATCGAACGGGTAGTAAGTGATGAGGCGGTGCTGCAGGAGCTGGGCCGGCGGCTTACACAGCGCCGACTGGAACTGCAGTTGACGCAGGCGGATCTGGCGGAACAGGCCGGAGTGTCGAAGCGGACGGTGGAGCGGATTGAGGCCGGAGCGACGTCCCAGTTGCTGACGATGATCCGAATTCTCCGAGTGCTCGAACTGCTGGATCGACTGGACCAGCTGATCCCTGAAACCGGGCCGCGACCGATGGACCTGATTAAACTGAAGGGCAAAGAACGCCAGCGGGCTCCCCGCAAAAAGAAGACTTCGGATGATCACTCCTGGAAGTGGGGTGACGAGTCATGAGCACGACGGCAAAGATCAATCTATGGGGAAGCAGCATCGGAGCGGTTGCGCTGGAGGATGGCGCATCCACAGCCTCTTTTGAATATGACCCCGCTTTTGCGGGCAGCCGAGTTGAGCTGTCGCCGTTGATGATGCCGCTTTCCAACCGGTTGTATTCGTTCCCGAACCTGCGCATGGAAACCTTTCATGGTTTGCCGGGCCTTTTGGCGGATTCGCTACCGGACCGTTTCGGCAATGCGCTGATTGATACGTGGCTGGCCCGGCAGGGCCGGACGCCGGAATCGTTCAATGCGGTGGAGCGCCTTTGTTATACCGGTAACCGCGGCATGGGGGCGCTGGAGTTTGCTCCATCCAAGGGTCCGGCGGCACGGGGATCAGCACCCGTTGAGGTTCAGAAGCTGGTTGAGCTGGCGTCGGATGTGCTGACGCACCGCAACGATCTCAGCGCTTCGTGTCATGAGGAAAACAGGGAGACCGCGCTGAAGGATATTCTGCGGGTCGGCACCTCGGCCGGCGGGGCACGGGCCAAGGCGGTGATTGCCTGGAATCCGCAAACGAACGAAGTCCGGTCGGGCCGGGTTGCGGCGGGCCGGGGTTTTGAATACTGGTTGATGAAATTTGACGGAGTGAGCGGCAACAAGGACAAAGAAATGGAGGATCCAAAGGGATACGGAGCCATTGAGTATGCATATTACAGAATGGCAACGGACGCCGGGATTTCCATGAGCCCGTGCCGCCTGTTTGAGGAAAACGGGCGGCATCACTTTATGACCAAGCGGTTCGATCGACTGGACGGCGGCGAAAAACTGCATATGCAATCGTTATGCGGAATGGCGCATTTTGACTTTAACGCCGCCGGAGCCTACGGCTATGAACAGGCCCTGCAGCTGATCCGTCAACTGGGGCTGCCCATGGCCGCGATCGAAGAGCAGTTCAGGCGAATGGTCTTCAACATCGTTGCCCGCAATCAGGATGATCATGTGAAAAACATTGCCTTTCTGATGGATAAATCTGGGGCGTGGTCTCTTTCGCCGGCGTTCGATATGACCTATAGCTATCAACCGAACGGCCAATGGACCTCCTCGCATCAAATGACCCTGAACGGCAAACAGGATGGTTTTACACTGGAGGATTTCAAGGCTTGCGCCAAAACCGCATCGATGAAGCGCGGGCGGGCTGAAACCATTATTCATGAAGTCAGAACGATTGTTGCCCGGTGGCGGGACTATGCGGACGAGGCCCGCGTGCTGCCAGGGCACCGCGACAAAATCCAAGGAGCATTAAGATTAGCCCTCTTTGAGTGACACTTCGGAAACAATCGTTGCGCAATGTGCCGTGTATGCATTACTTAATTTCAGAGAGCTGGTTGAGGTGCAGGTTCAAATCCTGCCAGAGAGTGGAGCTGGCGAACTCGGCATATTCGCCGTTACTGTCGGCCATATCGAGCACGGTGACCCACTGCGAGCCTTCAATACGGAAGGCCTCGAGCCGGAATTCGCGCAGCGCGCTGCCGGAGGCGAGTTTCATGTGCCCGCAGCTGAAAATGGTCTGAATGACTTTCCGTTTAATGAAGCCGCCGGATTTAAGCCGAAGGTCGGCTTCGGTGATATAAGCAATTTCGCGCCCGTTTTCATCTTTCCAGACAACCTTTGAACGCTCGAGCTGCAGCAGCGTTTTTGCATTAATCACATACGGCGGGAATTTCGGTAGGGATTGATCGTTGCCCATCTGGGAGGGATTCAGTCCGAGCACCGCCCCCATTCGGCTGCCGATGCCGTTGAGGACGAGCGGCTCCCAATTTCCTGTGGTTGGAATTCGGCGGAAGCGCATTTCCATGCCTTTGATGCGAAGTTCTTTAATGAAGGGCGTTTCTTTGGAGAGAAAAGAGAACCAGTTAAAGGACATTTTTACATCCGGCATTTCCACCCCCTGGAAAGCCAGGCCTTTAATCCGAAGCCCCATTAGAGGCGTCATTCCGCATTTTTCAATGGAAATCTGCTGCCGGGTTCCACTGGAAAGCTTATCGGCCACGAGCTGGCGGGAACCTTCCATCCGCGAAATGATATGAGCGCCGATGTAAAGGATCACCACAAGAACCAGTGCTGTGATGATATTGCGTTTCCAGCGCTGCAAGCGGCTCTTTTTCGGTGCTGTTTTTTTTGCCATGGTTATCCTCGCGTACGTTAGTCCCTACTTCATGAGATAGCCCAATGCATTCAACCGCTTCGAAATGGCAACCACATCCGCTTTTTCAATGGCCACGCGCATACCTTCCACTTTTAACGCTTTTTCGCTGAGAATTGGATCAGAAATAAAGAGACGTCGCAACTCGGGGTTGTCGGCCAGTTCATATACGGTATAGCGCGTTTTCGGGCGCAGCGCCCCGGCGGTTTCGATGGCGGAATCCAGAAAGTTGACCCAGAGATCGGGCAGGTTGTCCGATATCTGTGCTTTAAACTGTTCGACGCGTTTTGCGACATCTTTGGAAGTTGAACACCCCCGCAGGAGCGTTTGACGGGTCATGCGGTAGCACCCGTCGGATACCTTTTCCATAAATTCAAGCAACGACAGTTCGGTGATGGGATCTATATTCCGGCAGATCGCGGTCAGCCGTTGCGGATTCAGCAGGATTTCGGGCCGAGCGTGTTGACTGACCTTCAGCTCCACCTCATCGGTTAAACCAAAGGCATAGGCCCCAAGCGGCGTTAGGCGAATTGCGGCACACCCGTCGTAGGGTGTTAGAAAAATTTCCGATTTTCGCGTCCATTTCGGATGTCTGGGCGGAGCGGAATAAGCGATTTCCGCCAACCCGAGGGCCGCCAGCATAAAAGACGTTCCTTTGAGAAGCGGTACGATGATCAGATCCCAGCCATTGGAACGGTCCACTTCGATTCTGCTATGGCGGTAGTAATCTTCCATATAGGGCTCAATATTCACGAAACACCGATGGCATGAAACCGGGTTGATATCCAGTTCGCGATAGTTGACGTAGCTCTCCAAGTTTTGCATGGAGATCCAGTGTTCGTCGGACAACCGGGAAAACAGTGCTTTCAAATATCCAACGGCCTCCTTGCCATGATACACGCTACCTCCGCTTAAATGCGTGAGCACATATTCGAGGAACCATTCCGGATGACGAAACAAAGCGGAACAGAGCGGGCGCAGCAGCTTCTCCGGATCCGGCGGCTCCTCCAACATGGCCTCGCGCAAACTTTCTCCCGTGGAGGCAACAATATTGGCCAGCAACTCATGACGCAGCAGCGGCAGTTTAGTCGATGATTTTTCGCCGGGGAAAAACTCGCCGCCTTCCGTAAGTTTTTCCAATGCCCGGATACAGGGTTTTTTAATCGCCTCGGCCTTGGTGTATTCCAAATGCCCGCGAGAGATATAGTCGGATACAATGCGCAGATCCTCGGCCAGCGCATCATCGCATCGGTAGATTTTAAAGCCTTCCGGCGGCGAGGCCAGTGGCTCGAAGTCGTAGCCGTGCGGCCTGGGCATACACTCTTTAAAACGACTGCGTACCGCCGGTGGCAAACGCACAATCACCCGGCCATCTGATCGATAGGAATAAGAGGATTTCACCTCCAGTGCCAGCCACCAATATCCGGGTTTCAGTGAAACATGAACAGTCTCGTGCTCATAATGATAACGAGGCTGTACCGTTTTTTTATTCGTAATTTCAAACCCGAGATCGGACTCCAGCGCTTCCACTTCCTGATCCCCTGCCCAAATCATATTGTTCAGAGCGGTGTACACCTCCTCCGGCATGGATTTTAAGAGGGTTTCCAAACTTTCGTCATTCGAAAGCACTTCGAGCAGGAGCTCAATCAGTATGGCTTTTTTCGGTTTCTTATCCGGTTGCGGTTCTTCCACCAACGGATAGATCTGCTCACAGCAAATCTCCCAGAGTGTTGCGGCATTATAAAAATGTTCCAGCACTTCAGGGAGCGTTTTGAGGAATGCATTTCGATTGCTGTAGTGAAGTTCCATTTCGACTAAGCCCCCAGCAAGTGGTCAATATCTTCTTCGGAAAGACTTTTCAGCGCGGCGCCGTCGCTGGAAACCACCAGATCCACCAGATCCTTTTTATGTTGCTGCAGTTTCATGATTTTTTCTTCGATGGAGTTTTCCGCAATCAGGCGATAGGTGAACACCGTCTTTTTCTGGCCGATGCGGTGCGTCCGGTCGATGGCCTGCGCCTCGGCGGAGGTGTTCCACCAGGGGTCGAGGATAAAGACGGTATCGGCCGCGGTGAGATTAAGCCCTACGCCGCCGGTTTTCAGCGTCATCACAAACACTTTCAACTGCGGGTCGTTCTGGAAACGCTCCACCAGCTGGGCCCGGTTTGCCGTGGCCCCGGTCATGGATACATGTTCAATCTCAAGTTCATTGAGCATGGTGCATACCTGCTCCACTCCCGCGAGAAAATTGGTAAAGACCAGGCATTTACAGTTGTTCTGCACCGCTTCCTGCAGGGCCCCTTCCAGCATTTCGCGCTTAGCGGAAACAATGGCTCCATCGCTCTTGGACTCCGGCACGGTGGCAATCTGGCGCAGCTCCAGCAGCGCCTCCAGCACCGCGAACCGACTTTGCGCCAGTCCTTTTCGCTGAATCTCGCCCTGAATCAACTCCTGATAGAAGCGGCGCCGCGTTTCATAAAATTTCCGTTGTGCAGCGCCCATTTCAACCAGCAACACCTGCTCCACTTTGGGCGGCAGCTCTTTCAGAACATCGGCCTTCAGGCGGCGTAGAATGAACGGGTTGATTTTTCGGCGCAGTTCGTTTGCCGCCACTTTATCGCCGGTGCGCTGGATCGGGGCCACGTAATCGCGTTCGAACTCCCCCGCCGAACCGAACATGGACGGATTCAGAAAACGAAACAGGGTATAGAGCTCGCCCAGATTATTTTCGATCGGCGTACCGGAAAGGCCCAAACGAAACGCGCAGCGCAATGCCAGCACCGCTTTGGCGGTCTGGGTTTTCAAATTTTTGATCGCCTGCGATTCATCGAGAATCACGGCATGAAATTCGACCGCGGAAAAAGCCTCAATATCGGAACGCAGGGTTCCGTAGGTGGTGAGCACCAGCTGATGCTTCAGGCCCTCGTCCAGATCGCGGTTAGTTGCATAATAGGTATAAACCGAAAGCTCGGGAGCAAAGGTTTCAAGCTCGCGCCGCCAGTTGAACAGCAGACTGCGGGGCATAACCAACAACGTCGTTTTCTTTTCCTTCGGATAGATCCGCGTCAGCAGTGCAATGGCCTGAATGGTTTTTCCCAGCCCCATGTCATCAGCCAGACAACCGCCCAGCTGATGCTCGTGCAGGTAGTCGAGCCACTTGACGCCGGCGGTCTGATAGGGTCGGAGCTTTCCGACAAAGCGCGGCAGCTGAAGCCGTTTTTTCTCCAGCGAGTTAAACCCGCGAAAGACCTCGCGCGAAGCCGGCAGTTGCGAACGCGCCGCGCCTTTCTCCATCAACTCCTCGATCAGCGGAAGGTCAAAGAAGGAGATACGAACGCCCTTTTTGTTTTTCTTAAACAACCGGGCAAGCCGATCCATATAGCGCTCGTCCAGCACGGCGTGCGTACCGTCGCTCAGCGCAATATACTTTTGTTTACGGTACTGCTGCAGCGCATCGAACAGCCCAAACTGTTCCCCCTCCAGGTCCAGCGTCGCATCGCCTTCCAGAAAATCAATCCCGTGCCCGAGGCTGACGTCCAACGAGGGCTCCACATGACGGACCTTATACGCCTTTAGTTTCTCCGCGCCGAAGAGATCGAACTCCTTCATCACTTCCGCCAGATGCTCATGCAGAAAAACCGAGGCCAGCTCCGGCCCGAGGACCAGTCCCTCTTCATCGTCAATCAGATAGGCCTCGGACGATCGAGTGGCTTTAGCAATTTTTTTCAGCCGACGCATCAGCGAGGCCCGTGCTGCCAGCACATCGCCATACAATACATCCCGCACCCGAATGATCCCCTCCATTTCGTCCACAAAGGCGACGCGTCCGAGATCGTAATCGCGCGCAAACTCAATGGAGAAACCGGGCACGGCCTGGACGATATCCAGATGCAGCGCCGAATTTTCGTCCACCTGCTGAAATACCAATGTGGCCTGCGCCGGGATGGGCTCGCTCTCGCTGACGGAATACGTTCGGCAATCTAGCCGCACCGATGAAAACGAAGAAAAAAACAGCGAGAGAAATTCGTTCAGCTGCACTTGCGCAACCGAATCCGAAAAGAGGGCCAGCGAGCGGTATCCCATTCCCAACGACTGGATGCGATACACCGTCTGCCCCGCCATAAGATGCGATTCCGAAATCAGTCGAAGCTCTTCCAACGAAATGATGGCGCCATCTGTACTGCGAAGCCTGAATCCGCCGCGGGCCCAATCCGCATCGACCAGGTCAAGCACCAGCTGCAGCTCCATGGCATTGGGATGAAAATTTAATGGCTTCAGCTCGCGATCCACCACGCGCCCCGAACGCTCCAGTAAACGAATCAAGTGGCTGTGCTCATGCAACAGAACGCCGGAGCCGTCAAACTCTGTCTCGTCCCACAGGCGTGTGGCATCCCAGGACCACCGAACTTCGTCGTAGGCCTTGAGCAGGTCCCGCTCAACGCCATGGAACACGCGGTAATCCGCATCGACGGCGGCCCCTTTATGATCGACCACCTGAAAGGCAAATCCGGCATCCGTTTCACGTATCTGGAAAAAAATTTCCGAATTCGCTCCGGACTTTCCTCCTGCATGATGCGGGGCCGAACGTTTCAGCGCTTCAAACAAATTTTCCCGGTCAGCCAAAATGATTATCCCTTTGCCAGCTCGATCGACCTTGCCTGAGCGGCTTTGAGGGCGGCGATGATGGAATCTTTCACGCCGTGCTCTTCCAAGGTTTGGATCGCCGCATGCGTGGTACCGCCTTTGGAGGTCACTTTTGCGCGCAGGTCGGAAGCATTTTCTCCGGTTTCTTTCATCAGTGTCGCCGCACCGATGACGGTGGCCAGCGCCAGCTCGCGGGAAACACCAGGCTGCAGGCCCATTTCGTCGGCGGCTTCGAGCATACTTTCGAGCAGATAAAAGACATAGGCCGGGCCGGATCCGCTGAGTGCGGTCACGGCATCAATCTCTTCTTCGTGAACGAAGACGGCTACGCCAACGGCTGCAAGCAGGCTGCCGGCAAGCTGCATATCCATTTCGGTGGCATGTTCGCCGGCGGCAATTCCGGCGGCCCCTTCGCCCACGAGCGAGGGTGTGTTGGGCATCACGCGAACGACGCGAATCGGTTTGCCGCCCGAAATTTTCGACGACGGAACACCGGCCATAATGCTGATCACCAGCGCGTCGGGTTTGAGTGCCGCTTCAATTTCGGGCCAGACGGTTGGAAAAACCTGTGGCTTAACCGAGAGCACAACCACATCGGCATCCGCAACGGCCTCGGCATTGCTTTTGGTGGTTTTCATTCCGAATCCGGACTCAAAGTGCTCCAACCGCTCTTCAGAAATATCGCTGACGCAGACATCGTCAACCGTAACAATTTCGTGACCAACAATCCCCGCAATAATGGCTTCCGCCATATTGCCCGCACCAATAAATGTAATTTTCATAATAGTCAGTTTTAAGTTTTAGGTGGTTAAGTTTTAAGAATCAGCTGAGACCTTACACTCCCGAATGCCTCATGCCCATTGCCTGATGCCTATCTTTTTCCAAACAGATCCGTTCCGATACGCACCCAGGTGCTACCCTCTTCAATCGCCACTTCGAGGTCGTGCGACATGCCCATGGAAAGCTCGGGCAGCGGCGTGCCCGTTTCCTCCTGCAGCTGATCGCGTAGTTTCCGAAGGTTGGAAAAGTGGACGCGCGTTTTTTCGGGATCGGGCGAAAACGGAGGAATAACCATCAAGCCATGCACTTCGCACTTGCTCATCTGGTTGGCGGCTTCAATCACTCCGGCAACTTCTTCGGGCTTCATACCGTATTTCCCCCCTTCGCCGGCAATGTTGACCTGTAGCAGCACGGGCAGGGTTGTATTGGCATGATTTTCCAATGCCTGGAGAATTTTCAGCGAGTCGACCGTATGAATCATTTGAAAAAGGTTGGCGGCAAGCTTCGCTTTGTTGGATTGCAGGTGGCCAATCAAATGCCACTCAAGGCCGGTCGGACACATGGACACTTTTGACTGCGCTTCCTGCACTTTATTTTCGCCGAAAAGCCGAAGGCCGCAATCGACCGCTTCGCGCACCGCTTCAGGCGGCTTGGTTTTTGAGACGGCCAACAGGGTTATATCTTCGCGTTCACGCCCGGCATTTTCACAGGCCGAAGCGATTCGCTGCTCCACGGCTTCCAATCGTTCTGAAAAGTTTTCGCTCATGGTGTATTCATTCTTCTCTTGTTAATGTTTGGTCAGTAGGCATACCTGCATTCCATTAGAGGATAAAGAATGAAAGCGTCAAAACTGTCTGGTTCGCTCTTCTGCAAGCGGTCGTTTTTACACGCTATATTATTAAATCAGATCATTCAGATTTCGTTAAAAATCTCCCCTAAACCCCTATTTTCTTCCCTCAATTTTGAGTTGTCATGCTTTTAAATAGTACCTACAGTGTCTCACATAGTTCATTGCACATTATAACCAAGGAGAAGAGTGTATGAAAAAATTGATGATTGCCGCATTAGTTGCAGCCACTGCAGTAGGATCTTATGCTAAAGACGCAGGTTTCCAGCTTTCGCTGACTCCGGATATTGCCATTCAGGATCGTGATACGAATATCAAAGGCGTCTCCATTGGTGTGTGGAATGAAAACCCAGGCTCCCAATGGCAGATCGGTTTTGTCAATGGTACCACTGGCGATGCCTCTGGTTTGCAGGGACTCTTCATCTATCCGCTCTACAGCTACGCTGAAAACTACACCGGTGCTCAAATTTCATTGGTCAACTATGCATCCGGTGAATTCGTCGGTCTGCAGTGGGGCGCGGTAAACATTGCCAACAACCTGACCGGTGCGCAGCTCGGTATCGTAAACTATGCCGGAACAGTTGACGGTGGTTTTCAGTGGGGCCTCGTGAACTATGCCGAAACGACTCACAACCTGTTCCAGCTCGGACTGGCCAACATCATGGTCGACAACAACTGGTTCACTGACTTCCCGAATGACCTGGCTAAAGGATTCGTATTTGTCAACTGGAGCTTCGGCGACAAATAAGCTGAACCGCACCAGTTAGTTAAAAGCCGCGGTTCAAACCGCGGCTTTTTATATTTGGAAAGATCTAGACTGCCATATCGATATTCCACGGAGATTAGAGATGAAGAAATTAGCAATCGTATTAACAGGTTGTGTGTTGGCTGCAGGATCATTTGCAGAAGAAGCAGGTTTTCAATTTTCACTGGTTCCGGACATCGCACTTCAGGATCGTGACACCACAATAAAAGGCGTTTCACTTGGTGTATGGAATGAAAATCCAGGTACGCAATGGCAGATCGGTCTTGTGAACGGCGGCGTTGAAGACAGTGCCGGATTACAGTCGTTCATCCCGTTTTTATTTTTCCCAGCCATTTTCAACTATGCGGATTCCTACACCGGTGCCCAGCTCGGTATTGTCAACTGGACCTCAGAAGAGTTTACAGGTGCCCAGCTCGGTTTTGTGAACGGTGCCGGCGATCTGACCGGCCTGCAATGGGGCGCGGTCAACTATTCTCAGAACATGACTGCCGGCGTACAGCTCGGCTGGATCAACTATACAGAAACGGTGACTGAGTGGGCATTACAGCTTGGCTTCGTGAACATTATTGCGGACAACAATTGGTTCACAGATTTCCCGGCGGATCTCGCTAAAGGGTTCGTATTTGTCAACTGGAGTTTTGGCCGATAGTCACATCGTCCAAAGGTGCATTAAAGCCGCAGTGCAGACTGCGGCTTTTTGTTTCCAGACCTTGGAAAAATCAGCGCCGCCGGGCCGGAGCACACAGCTTGGCCAGCAGGGTTTCGAACATTAGATCATGCGGAATGGAACCGCCGGAAAGCATACGTTCGTGCGTGTCCACCACCAGCCGTTTGCTAGCCGCCAACCGGGCAACGGAATAGGGCGCGGCCTGATTGGCAAACTTTCCCGCACGGAACCAGTGCATCTTGCGCGGATCATCCGACATCGCGGCAAAGTAGTCGTCGATCTCCTGTTCCGAACTCCACTGAATTCGGTTGCCGTTCATCCTCAGCCAGCCCGCTTCCATATATTCCCGGAAACGCAGCAGATTCTGGAACAGGCTTTCGATCTGGATAATCAGCCCGATCGCTGTCTGTTTCTGAAAAAGCAACTGCCGGAAAATTCGGATGGCATCAGCCAGCCTTCGCTCCGCAATCGCATCCGTGAAATCCCAGGCAACGGCTTCGCCGGATGCTGACGTCATCAGCTGCACATCCGCAAGGTGGATTTTTTTATCGTCACCCTTGTAGAGCACCATTTTTTCAACTTCATTCATGATCTGGCGCGTTTCAAATCCCGCACGATCGATGAACAAATCTGCGGCATCGGAATCGATGGAATAACCCTCGCGTTTGAAAAGCGAAAGGGCCCGCTTCAGTGCCACGGGCCGAGCTTCATAGTCGCGCTCGGGAATATCATACTCCTGAATTTCGACGACATCCTTCAGCGATTTATAGAAAGCGGAACGCTTATCGATGCCCGGTGCTGAAAGAATCAGAATCTGATCTTCCGCCAACCCGGCTTTCAGATCTTTAGAAAGCTCACCCAGCAGCCGTTTTACATCGGCATTCTTCATGATGACGGCATTTTTTAAGAAGGCCACATCGCGGAACCAGACGACCTTTTTTCCGCCAAAAAGGCCCATAGTGCGAAAGCCGGCCACGCACTGATCAATCGCCGACACGGCCTCTTCAATCTTAGAAGCGCTGCCATCAATAATTTCGAGCGACAGCGCCTGCTCCGCCTCCGGACACACCTGATCCACTTTTTTACGGGCATTCAGCCCCACCAGGTATTCATCATTCCCACAATAAAAATATACGTTGTCTGCCATGCACTCATTCCTTTTCCAATCCTTGGAAGATATGATTTAATCCCCGCGTTTGAAAAGAGCATTCAACAGAAGAGCGCAAAATCCTTCAGTAAAACTGCACAAACCAGACTCAAATAAAAACTTGAAAAACTATCGGGTCTTATACATTGTACTTCTATGCATAGAGCATGGAGGTTATAATGCACTTATCAAAAGAACTCGTGGCCGCCAGCGCCACACCACTGGTTTTATCCGTCCTTTCGCAGGGGGATAGCTATGGGTACGCAATTATCAAGCGCGTATCCGAACTCACCGAAGGGGAAGTGCAATGGAGCGATGGCATGCTCTACCCCGTTTTACATCGGCTTGAAAAGCAGGGCCATATTGTTTCCGAATGGAAGAAAGCGGAAACAGGTAGAAGGCGGAAATACTATCGGTTGGAACCCGGAGGACTCGCCACCCTGAAAGAAGAGAAAAAAAAATGGACCGTTCTGAATAATGCCCTATCAACACTCTGGGAGGAAAAACCATGTTTGATCTAGCAAATGCAATTACGAACTGGAAAAGCCAGCTGAACATAAACCACACCCTCAAGAACGAAGATATCGCCGAGCTGGAATCACATTTGGTGGATGAAATTGATGCCCTGCAAATCAAAGGGCTCTCTTCTGAAGAATCTTTTCTGATCGCTACCAAACGACTGGGCACCAACGAAGTGCTCGCTGAAGAATTTGGTAAGAATAACCTTCCGTCCTTATGGGTTCATCGTATTACCTGGATGTTTTTAGGAACCTTAATGTGGGGTATGGCAACGGGCCTTTTTGGATTCATTCATCGCGGCACGCTAATAGCACTTCAACATACCTCTTTATCCAAGGCGTGGATAATCAGCATCTGCTCTGTAGCCATGATTGCGTTCGTAGCGGGCATAGGCTTCCTCGTCAGAGGAATAATTCACGGGTCCGCACTAAACCAACGAATCTCATCGCTGAAAAGGTGGGGTATTTTTGCACTGCTCTTAATCATCCCACAACTGATTGGCGTAACAAACGGGATAATGATACGTCCGTTGCAGAAAGTAATCATAAATGATCCGAGCATCCTATCTGCCTTTTCGTTTACAACGTTCATCCACTCGGCAATCAGCTTAATCATCAAAATAGCGATGATTTACTTTGTCGCGTGGCACTTCAGTAAAAACAGAAAAACCATTGCGGTATAAAAACCCGTGAGGCCGGTGCGCAGCCGGCCTCTAGCTGTCTGCCGAAGTACCGCCAACGTCTTTTCAACTTGCTCCTCATTCCTTAAAAACGCACCATCCTGCGAAACCCTAAGGAGCCTCTACTATGAGCAAAACGATCTGGGCGCCGTGGCGCATTGAATATATTCTGAGCAACAAAGAGGGCGGCTGCTTTCTCTGCAAAATGTTTGGCGAGAACAACGACCGCGAGAACCTCATCCTGAAACGGGGCAAAACCTGCGCCGTCGTCATGAACCGCTACCCGTATACGGGCGGCCACCTGATGGTTACGCCCTACCGCCATCTGGAAAATATGGCGGATATGACTCCGGAAGAGCGCGCCGAACTGATGGACCTCTCCATCGAAGCGGTTGATATTCTAAAGGCCGAACTCAACACCGATGGCCTGAACCTTGGCTTTAATCTCGGCGGGGCAGCCGGGGCCGGACTCAAAGACCACATCCACCAGCACATTGTCCCGCGCTGGGTCGGCGACACCAACTTTATGCCCGTCCTCTCCGACACCCGCGTCATGCCGCAAGCCCTCGAAGAACAGTACGACGTCCTCTATCCCCTTTTTAATCCTTCCCAGCCCTAAACCAGCCCCAATTATCATGGTAATTAATCCGGGTAAAACCAACCAAACTAGCATAAACTGCGTTATAAATCGTGTAGCGCAACATGATGCATCCTCGCAATTTTATGGCTGCTATACTTTGGAGAACGTATGAGTGAACTAGCCCATCGAATGCTGTTTGTCGAACCGAATAAAGAGCTCTGGCCCATTTTCACAGCGGTTCTTAAACCGCTGGAAAATAACTGGAAACTGGCCTTTGCAGCATCGGCTCTGGACGCGCTGAGCATGGGAGAATCTTACGATTTCATGATCACAGCCAATAGCCTGCCAGATGGAAATGGGCTGGGCCTGTGTGACCTGTTCAAGGAAGAAGCTCCCGAAACGATTCGATATCTCCTGATCGAGCCGGAAGAAGCCAGAATGTTTCGAAGTCTGGTTAGTTCCGCGCAGCAGGTCCTGATTAAACCGCTGGATCTCAAAACCTTTAAGGCACAGCTTCAACGCTCGACTGCTTTACGAAGTATTGTCCAGAATCAGGATATACGAAAATTGCTGGGCAGTGGAGATTCGCTGCCGCCTCTACCGCGTATTTTTGAAGAGCTCTCCCGAAAACTGAGCGATCCGAATGCTCCGCTTTCAGAAATCTCCGAACTTATAGCGAAGGATGTTACCCTCAGTTCCAAGGTTTTAAGACTGGCAAATTCAGCATTTTTCAACCTGCGCATGCCGGCAAACACCATCGCGCAAGCCACCTCCCTGCTCGGAAGCAACACCATCAGCAGTCTGGTCTTTAGCCAAAGTGTATCGAAAAGCTTTATGTCCGAATTCGTCTCTGAACATTTTATTGAAGAGCTCAACCAGCATTCAATTGAAGTGGCCAGTCTGGCCTCCGATATTCTGGAAACCTGGGGCGCCAGTTCGGCTGTAGTTGAAAAAGTCCTGCTCTGCGGGATTGCCCACGATCTGGGCAAAATCGTGCTGGCAAAATATGCGCCTGAAAAATGGCAGGAAGCACAAGCGGAAATTCAAACAAGCGAACGCTCTGACGCAGAGATTGAGCGGGAAATCATCGGGTTGGGCCATCCGGAATTGGCCGCCTACCTTTTAGCAATTTGGGGATTCTCGACCGACCAGATCATGGCAATTATCTTCCACCATGAACCCTCCCGGGCGAATGAGACCGAATTTGGATTGCTCTGCGCATTGCATGTGGCAGAACACTGCTGCGAAAAAGAACTGCCAAATCAACATTTTGACTGGAACTATCTCGAAGGATTCCGCATCACGGAAACTGAAGTTGATGGCTTCAAAGCGATGCTTGAAGAGAAGAGATCACAGCACTGATGCATCGAAACAACCTACTACAAAAACTCCACGCCTACCGTACCCAATGCCCCCATGAAACCGAGGCGGCAGACCGCCTGATCGCATTCGTGGAATCCAATCCCGACTGCTTCGAGCGCTCGCTGGAAATCGGCCACATCACCGGCTCGGCCTGGGTCGTCAACAAAGCAGGAACCCACGTATTGCTCACCCACCACAAAAAACTCAATATGTGGTTGCAGCTTGGTGGGCACGCCGATGGCAACTGCGATATTCTCGATGCCGCCCTCCGCGAAGCCATCGAAGAATCCGGTTTCCAATCCTTGGAAACGGTCAGCACCGAAATCTTCGATATCGACATCCACCTGATCCCCAAGCGCAAAACCGAACCGGCCCACTACCACCACGATGTCCGCTTTATTTTCCAATGTCTGGAAAACGAAGACTATGTCGTCAGCGATGAATCGCACGATCTCGCCTGGGTTGAGATTCAGGCATTGGAAGATTATACGAATGAAGAATCGATGCTTCGTATGGCGAAAAAATGGTTGAATAGATATTCGGTATAAATCCGCCCGCGCCGGCGGCGCATGAATCACTCCGAAGAGGAGTGCTAATCCTGCAAATAGTAAAACTGGTTTTCTGAGCCGAATGCGGTACCATGCTACTTATATTTGAGGGTAAAACATAATCTGGAGTGTAAATGGCTAAGCCTGTACCAACAATTTTATTTATTGAACCCGACAAATATCAACAACAGATTTTTGCCGAAATGCTGAAATCGGATCCGAAAGAATGGAAGCTGACCATTGCTGAAAGCTCATTTGAAGCATTGAGCATGGTCGAAAATCAGTTCGATTTCATGATGACCGTCAATAAGCTGCCCGATGGAAATGGGCAGGACCTGTGTGACCGGTTTAAAGCCGTTGCGCCTGAGACCGTTCGCTATTTGCTGATTGATCCGGAAGAAAGGAAACTATTCAGAAGCTTAATCAGTTCCGCTCAACAAATCATCACCAAACCGCTCGATCTAGAAACGTTTAAAATCCAGCTGATGCGCTCCACGGCTTTGCGCGATATCATCGAAAACAAAGCCATTCGTAAACTGCTGGGCCATGCGGACTCGTTCCCACCGCTTCCCCGGGTTTTTGCAGAACTTTCGCAAAAGCTGAACAATCTGGATACCCCGCTTCTGGAGATTTCAGATCTGATTTCAAAGGATATTACCATCAGCACAAAGGTGCTTCAGCTGGCGAATTCAGCGTTGTTCAACCAACATATACCAGCAAATACTCTCTCCCATGCCACCTCTCTGCTGGGTAGTAAAATCATCAGCAGTCTGGTTTTCAGTCAAAGCATCAGCGACATGTTCAAATCTGCACTGATCTCAGAACAATTTCTAGAAACACTCAACCAGCACAGTCTGGAAGTAGCCGGCCTTGCGGCCGATATTCTGCAAACCTGGCACGCTGGCCCCAGTGTCATCGAAAAAGTATTGCTCTGCGGCATTGCGCACGATCTCGGTCAGTTAATCCTTGCAAAATATGCTCCCGAAAAGTGGCTATGCGCTCAGAATGAACTTCGCAAGAACGAACGCTCAATTGTCGAAACCGAAAGAGAAATCATCGGAGTGGCTCATCCCGAATTGGCAGCCTATCTCTTAGCGATCTGGGGATTTCCCTCCGACCAGGTCATGGCCATTGCCCACCACCACGAACCTTCGAAAACGAAAGATGTCAGTTTGGGATTACTCTGCGCGCTACACATTGCCGAGAACTGCTGCCAGACCGCACAAGATAAAGAACAGTTTGACTGGCCCTATTTGGAGAAGTGCCATATTACCCATATGGAGATCACTAATTTCAAATTGATACTGGAAGCAAAACGAAGCAACCGCTATGCCCTCTGATTCACTGGTGAGCCTCTTGAAATCGGCTTACCGGAACCGGACGATCCCTAAAATAAATCCACAACGGCTCGATTCTCTTCATCCCGGAACGGCTGAAAAGACCCATTCATGAACAAACATTTCAAAGAAATCACACTCAATGCTACCGGCGCATCGGCCCTCAGCGAATCCGAGGTGATTCAGAGTTTATGGAGCGGATACGGAAAAATCGTGCGCGTTGGGTTGGAGTATGAAATGGAGGGACAGCGTCCTCGCTGTCCGCAAACGCCGGAGACGGCATCCCTCCAGAGCGTCGTCGTGAAACACGTGCACTGGCCGACCTCCAAAAACCATCCGCGCGGATGGAATACGGGGCGATCGCACGAACGCAAGGTGAAATCCTATCAGGTGGAAACGGCATTTTATGCCGACTTTGCCGAGCGGTGCGACGATTCCTTCCGCGTTCCAAAATGCCTCGCCCTGGAAACACACGGCGATGAAGTGTTTATGGTGCTGGAAGATCTCGATGCTTCGGGTTTTGACGAACGTAGAAGTTATGTTTCGGATGCCGACATCAAAGCCTGTCTTTCGTGGCTCGCCAATTTTCACGCTGAATTCATGAATGTCGAACCTTCCAACCTTTGGAAAATCGGCACGTATTGGCATCTGGAAACGCGGCCCGATGAATTGTGCGAAATGGACGATCCGGCTTTGAAAGCCGCGGCGGGCGCGATTGATCGAACGCTGAACGAAAGTCCGTTTCAAACGCTGGTGCACGGCGATGCCAAACTGGCGAACTTCTGCTTTAGCGATGACGGACGCGTCGCTGCGGTCGATTTTCAATATGTCGGCGGCGGATGCGGCATGAAAGACGTTGCCTATTTTATCAGCAGTTGTTTGAGCGAAGATGAATGCGAACGGCAGGAAACCGCCCTGCTCGATTTTTATTTCCAAACACTGGAAACCGCGTTGAAGACGCACGGAAAATCCGTAGACTTCCAATCATTGGAAGTTAATTGGCGGGAATTATACCCTGTAGCATGGACCGATTTTTTCCGGTTCCTGCAGGGCTGGAGCCCCGGGCACTGGAAAATCCATGCTTACAGCGAACGCCTCGCCCGTGAAGTACTGGAGAGTTTATGAAACTGACACAGGAAAATCTGAAACAGCTGGCTGATGTTGCGATTGAGGCAGCCGTTTCGACCGGGAAATATATTGCTGAAACACGGCCGATGAATGTGGAGCATAAAGGAAACGGCGGTTCTCTTGCCACGGAAGTGGTGACGGAAGTGGACCGCGCGAGTCAGGAAAAAATTCTCCAAACCTTGGAACCGACCTTTGCGGAGTTCGATCTCGGTCTTTTAACCGAAGAGAGCCCGGACGACGGCAGCCGATTAACCAAGGATTATTTCTGGTGCATCGACCCGATCGACGGAACGCTTCCGTTTATCGAAGGCATTCCGGGCTACGCGGTTTCGATTGCGCTGATTTCCCGCGAAGGCATTCCTTTTATCGGGGTCGTTTATGATCCGATTACGGCGACGCTGTATCATGCAATCCGCGACAGCGGCGCCTTCCGGAATTCCAATCTCTGGAAACCGGACCTCAGTAATACGGAATCGAAACTGACGATTTTTACGGATCGAAGCGAAGCTGATAACCCGGGTTTTCAGGAGGCAGCCCATGCGCTCGGAGCAGATTGGGGAACCTATGGCGGCGGCGTGATGAATGCGATCTGGTGTCTGGAACACCCACCTGCATGCTATTTTAAGTTTCCAAAGGCTGGAACCGGCGGCGGTTGCTTTTGGGATTTTGCGGCGACGGCCTGTATTTTTCGCGAGCTGGGTGCCTGGGCCACGGACCTCAGCGGAACTGCGTTTGATTTGAACCGGAAAGACACGATTTATCTCAGCCACTGCGGCGTGCTGTTTGCCACTCACCCCGAAATTGCGGAACAATTTTTGAAACTGAAGGCGTAATATATTCCATGTTTAAACAAATTATACCGGTATTGCTTATGACAACGTTAATGACGCACGCGCAGGAAGATTCATTCCAATGGCTGGAAGAAGTGGATGGAGAAAAAGCGCTGGAGTGGGTGAATCAGCAGAATGTTGCGACCACCAATATTTTGACCCAGCTGCCGGAATATCAGCGGATTTATGAAAACACCCTGAAGATTCTGAATTCGAAGGAGCGGATTGCTTATCCCGGCATACGCGGCAATTTTGCATATAATTTCTGGCAGGATGAAACCCATCCACGCGGCGTCTGGCGCAGAACAGAGCTGAAGCAATATTTGGCAGGAAAGCAGGAATGGGAGGACCTGATTGATGTCAGCAAACTCTCGGAGCAGGAGGGTGAAAACTGGTCGTTCAAAGGCGTTGATGTTCTGGAACCCGATTTTGATATCTGCCTGGTGAAGCTCTCCCGCGGCGGCGGCGATGCGGTGGTGATTCGGGAATTCGATATTGAAAAAAAGGCCTTTATTGCAGATGGCTTTAAACTTCCCGAGGCCAAAACCCGCGTCGCCTGGCTCGACCGGAACACCCTGCTGGTCGGCACCGATTTTGGAGAGGGCTCTATGACATCCTCCGGTTATCCCCGGATTGTGAAAAAGTGGAAGCGCGGGACACCGCTCAGCGATGCCGAATTGATCTATGAAGGTAAAAAAGACGATGTGAGCGTCGGCGCCTATGTGCAGGTTACGCCCGAACGCAAGTATGTGATGATCTCGCGCGGCATCACCTTCTATGAAACCGAATACCACGCACTGGAAGATGATAAACTGATTCAACTCGAAATCCCCGTAGATGCGGACGTCAGCGGTATCTTTAAAAATCATCTGCTCGTGCAACCGAAAAAGGAGTGGGCGTTTTCGGGTCAAAGCATCCCCGCCGGTTCGTTGGTGGCTCTGAAGTACGATGCCCTGCTGCAGGGAAAACATGAGGTTGAAATCCTTTTCCAACCTTCGGAACGCGACAGCCTCGGCTCAGTTTCTTCTACCGAAAATCAAATCCTGGTCAATGTGTTCAAGGGTGGGCGCTATGACGAACTTTTCAGCCACACCTTTGAAAAGGATCACTGGAAAAAAGAACTGGTTCACACGCCGGAGCAGGGAACCCTTTCGATGATCAGTGCCGATGACTATTCCGACCGCTTTTTCCTGACCTATGAAAGTATGCTCTCCCCGCGAACGCTCTATTTTTCGCCTGCGCTCCATTCGCCGCTGACCAAAGGGAAGAGCCTGCCGGAATTTTTCGATGCGTCGAAATATCAGGTTGAGTTTCATGAAGCGGTTTCCAAAGACGGAACTAAAATTCCCTATACCGTGGTACAGCCGAAAACGGCCAAACTGGACGGGACCAATCCAACCCTGCTCTATGGCTACGGCGGATTTGAGATCTCTATGCAACCGCATTATTCCCCGGTGATGGGAACCTGCTGGCTGGCCGAGGGTGGAATCTTTGTGGAGGCCAGTATTCGCGGCGGCGGCGAATTCGGCCCGAAATGGCATCAGGCCGCACAGAAAGAAAACAAGCAGCGCTCCTACGATGATTTTATTGCGGTTTCGGAGGACCTGATCGAACGCGGCTACTGCACGAATAAAACACTCGGCATTCAGGGCGGCAGCAACGGCGGCCTGTTGGTAGGCGCTGTGACCATGCAGCGGCCCGATCTTTATGAAGCAGTCGTTTGCGCCGTCCCGCTTCTGGATATGAAGCGGTTCAACAAACTGCTGGCGGGTGCGAGCTGGATGGGTGAATACGGCAACCCGGATATTCCGGAAGAGTGGGCCTATATCAGCAAATATTCGCCGTATCAGAACCTGAAACCGGATGGAAACTATCCTAAGATTTTCTTCAAAACCTCCACGCGCGACGACCGGGTGCATCCGGGCCACGCGCGTAAAATGGCGGCGAAGATGGAATCGTACGACCAACCGTTTTTCTATTTCGAAAACACAGAAGGCGGCCATGGAGCCGGCGTGACTAACGAACAGCGTGCGATGATGGACAGCCTAGGCTATGCGTATTTGCTGATGATGCTGAAGTGAACGAGGAAAAATCCTTAGTCGTCTGATGGTCGCAGTTCGAGCGAAATTACGATGGCAGTCGGGTCAACTTTAGGTTCTTCTTCAATAATCTCACCGCTCGCAGAGGTGGTGCAGGTGGAACAGGTGGAGCAGGCACCGTTGCATTTTGAGAGTGCATAACGAATACGACCATCTGAATCGAGCTGCTTGAGCTGCGGGTGCAGTTCTTCCGGTTCCATTTCAAACTGCAGCGCAAGATTGCCGACAGTCATCATCCGCCGCGGCGTTAAGACTTCCATGATCTGATCTAACATTTTATTTCCTCGGTTGTACTCTCCTCCAACCATTGGCCGATTAGTAGCCGCATTTGCAGCAGGGGGCGAGCGCTTTCGTTCAGAAATATGGCGCAGACTTCCCGGCCTGTTCTCTACGGAACGGGCTCTGCTCGCGCGGGCAGGCCGGAAAACCTGCCCACATTTTGCAGCAACTGATCGGGCTCCGGAAAATAGACTGAACTTCATTCTTCTAAAAGATGATGCAAGCATGAAAATATACGGGAAACGAAACCGAGGTATCACATGCATCACAGATTCGAAAAAATTCATCCCATCTCTGCCAGGATTTGGCTGAATGTCCTAATTTATACATTTCTGTACACGGGGTTATGCAAAGCAGCTTCTTCTCATCAACCGAATGATATTGAGGCGGTTAACCCGATTTCCGCACAGCACCTATCTTTAGAAGACGGTTCTGCGGCCATTTATGCCCAAACCATCGCCCAATCAACGAATGTTCCGCCGGATGAAAAAACATGCCTGTTTATCAACACCAAATCCGGCGACCCTCTCATCCCCGTTATGGGCGGCGAGAGCAACTCCGGAAAATCGGGCAAACTGGGCTGTGATATTCACGAACTGAAAAGAAATCCTAACTGCTGGCTTCAATCCGACGACTTATCCGCACTTTCCGTTTATCAGGATGGCTGGAACGGGACCTGTAGGAGGGCGGTGTTAATCTCCCCTCGTCATGTGATTATGTCCGCTCACTTTATCCCCGACCAAGGCGGACCGGGAGGCCCTTTTTCAAAACCGAAGCAGTACATACACAACATCACGAATTCTCCGTCGATCTTCTGGATCTCCAGCGATAACAAGGTGGTTCAAGCCGAGCTTGCCGCTGTGATCAGAAATCCGTACCGTTCCGACATTGAATCTTCCGGTGCGACCCCCGAATCACTTTCCCTGTGGAAGAACGCAGGCTATTTATCGGATCTCGCGATCGGCATATTAGACGAGGATATCGACACCAACCTGATCTCAGTCGTCAAATGGCTTCCGGAGAACGACCTCCCGACAGACGAACCATTCATCGGCGTGGCCACGTCCCGATATTTGAAAATTTTCCCGGAAACAAACTGGGGCCTGCAGAGCGCGCGCTCCTTTTCAACCGGCGTTCAAGCTACAGCAGACCCCGCTTTGCTGAACTGGTCGAGATATGCAAAACCCTATAAGCAGGACGGCGACTCCTCCAGCCCCAACCTGCTCTATGACGGAATGAACCTGTTTCTGATCGGCGTGAATTCGTCTGGCGGTAAAAACAGGGTGGGCGGACACACCCTCATGCGGACGGAGGAACAACAGGTGATTCAAAACGCCATGGACGTTCTCGACCTGCAAATGAAACGCCTGCCACATTATAAACTAGCAATAATTGATCACCCGGAAAAGTGATCAAAATCAGATTTGCAGCAACTTCTTCGACTTTTCGCCAAACTGCGCATAGGCGGCGGTGTCTTCGGCCAGATTGATTCCGTAGGCCGGGACCATTTCGGCGAGGCGACTTTTCCAATGGTTGGAAGCCAGTTCTTTCGGGAAGCATTTTTCCAATACCTGGAGAATGATAGAAACGGCGGTGGAAGCGCCGGGCGATGCCCCGAGTACCGTGGATAGGGAGCCATCGGCGGAGGCCACCACTTCGGTGCCAAACTGAAGTGTTCCGGTTCGCTCGGCATCTTTCTTAATGATCTGGACGCGCTGGCCGGCATGAATCAGCTTCCACTCTTCGTCTTTTGCGGCGGGGAAAAATCCACGAAGCATATCGCAGCGTTCGGTGTGGCTTTTGCGGCATTCATTGATCAGATATTTTGTGAGCGGCATATTATCGCGCCCGGCGGCGAGCATCGGCCCGAGGTTATCGGGTTTAACCGATTTGAAAAGATCGAGGTTCGAACCGCTTTTAAGATATTTGGGAGAGAATCCGGCGTAAGGACCGAACAGCAGCGATTTATGGCCACCGATGATCCGGGTGTCGAGATGCGGTACCGACATCGGCGGAGCGCCGACTGCCGCCTTGCCATAGACTTTGGCACCGTGCTGCTCGACGATTTTCTGATTATTGCAGACGAGGAACTGTCCGCTCACCGGGAATCCGCCAAAACCTTTCCCTTCCGGAATGCCGGATTTCTGCAACAGGGGCAGCGCGCCCCCGCCGGCGCCAATGAACACGAACCCGGCCTGAATGGTTTTCCCGCCAGCCAGGCTAATACTCCAGCCGCCGTCTTTCTGCGTCAGATTGGTTATTTTGGTTTCGAGCGCCAACTCAACATTTCCGAGCGATTTCAGATGATTAATCAGCTGCGTTGTAAGCAATCCGTAGTTCACATCAGTTCCATTCGGCTCTCGCGTGGCGGCAATCGGCTCGGTTGAAGTCCGGCCTTCCAGCAGCAGCGGGGCCCATTTTCCAATGGTTGGAAGATCCGTGGAAAATTCCATAGATTGGAAAAAATGGCTTTGGCTCATCGCCGCGTGGCGTTTGCGCAGAAATTCGACGTTTTCTTCGCCCCAGACAAAGCTCATATGCGGGCAGGAACGGATGAAACTTTGCGGATCGGCTATAATCCCCTGCTCCACCAGCCAGCCCCAGAAGTGTTTGGACGTCTCAAACTGTTCGTTAATTTTAGCCGCTTTAGAAATATCGACGGAGCCATCGGCCGCCTGGGCCGTATAGTTCAGTTCGCAGAGGGCCGCGTGACCGGTTCCGGCATTGTTCCAGGCATTGGAACTTTCCAGCGCCACCCGCGGCAGCCCTTCAATAATCTGAATCGTGAGCTCCGGATTGAGGCGGCGCAGCATAATTCCGAGCGTTGCACTCATAATACCACCGCCGATCAATACCACATCGGGGTTATCCAGAATAGTCTGTGAAACATGATCGGTTTTCATGGGTTTATGAATAGGCGATCTTCCGACTGCAAGTCAATCTCATCGAACCAAAACAATGAAAAATGGGTGTGGCATGGGCATCCTGCCCATAATCCGCGCTCGGGGTTCCGTACTGCTGCAACGGGCAAGAATGCCCGGATACCGTACCGCCTGAACTCAGCCACAGAGTGGCGTGGGTCTGGCGAAAAAGAAGCCGGGCCTATGGGGCAATTGCTTCTCAATTGGGCCCTGAGTCCAGGCTCTACTTAAAGCAAAAAATTACCGAATGGTTTCGGGAATCTCGCGGTAGAAGAGCACGAGGAGGATGGCAATACTGATGACCTCGCTGATCACCGCCTGAATGGCGGGAATGGGCCCGGCGTCCCAGGCATAGAGTATGAAGGTGAGCCCAGTGACAATAATGATGCCGTAGGTGAAGGTGGCGGTGATGCTGAAGGGGTCGTTCCATTCTTCGCGCAGATGGCGGAGCCATCCGAAATACTGAAAGCCCATCAGCACAAAGACGGTATAGGTCAGCCAGGAATAGTCCATGAGCGCCGGCACCATGATAAAGGCGTCGTAGAATCCGTGGATCGCAACGGCGAGCACAAATGTGATGAAGGCGTTCTGAATATCCTCGCCCCGATGCAAAAAGGCCCTTGCTAATGTGAGTCCGCACATGGCGGTGAGGGCAATATGCAGAAAATTGGCGGTTGCAAAGCGGGCGACGGCAGCGAGACCGGCGGAGGCTTCGAAATAGTTAATGTTTTCTTCCAGTGCAAAACCGAGCCCCACCAAACCCGCCACGGTCAGGATTTCCAGATCGCTCCGCTTCCGGAGAAATGGAATGAGCGGAACGAAAAGCAGCAGTTTCATGCCTTCTTCGCGCAGGCCGATGCCGAGGCAGTAGACGAGCTGCTGATAGACATTATTGCTCCAATCCATGCCGAACTGCCCTTCGAGCCAGAAAATACAGAGCAGCGTGGCGTGCGCGGAAAGGGCACCGAGAATCAAGGCGGGCACCAGAAATTTCCAGACTCTGGAAAAAGTGCCGTTGAACCGGATCAGCAGATAGGCCCAGACCAACCCTGAAAGCAGGGCCAGAATCGCCATCGCGGGTTTCGTTTCCTGGTAGGCGGAGGCAAAGTGATATTTCACAATACGCGGCCAGTCCATTTGGTCGATCGCTATATCCTGCAGAATATAGGGCGTGATGTATTCGTCATACTTGGGATCCCGAGCCAGCGCTTCCAGGGCGTCGTATTTATTCAGGGTGAGATAGGCCCCGACCAGCCGTTCGCGGGCATATGAACTGTCGTGAAGATCAATCTCCCGGTTCAGCGCCGTTATGGCGGCGAGATTTTCCGCCCGGTTATCATAAGCCAACGCCAGCGCAAAGTTGGCATCGGGGGGCGGTTGATCCGCCATTGCGATGTTTTCCAAGGTCTGGAGAGCGGCCTTATTTTCCAGATCGGCACAGGCGATAATCAAAGCGGAGGCAATTTCGGTCTGTTCCCCGGAAAGCGTTCCAGACATTGGAACTTCGAGCGTCTGTTCCGGCCTGAAGTGGTAGAGCACGCGCGCGATGCTCTCCAGCTTTTCATAAAACGGCATTTCTCCCACAAGGCTTTCCACCAATGCATTCGCGATACGATTAGAATCGGTGCCCTGCCCCCGAAAATTTTCCAGCTCTTCCTGAAATTCATCCATCCTTTGCGGAGTGGCAAACAGGGCCTGATAGGAATCCATGCGGTTCGTATTAAAAAAACTGAGGCAGATGCCCAGTAACAGCATGATGAGAATGAGCACGGCACCGCTTTGCCAGATGAACGACGTCTGCCGTGTTAGATTGAACCACTTTTTATTATTCATCGATCCCTACATTCCAACGTGTTTTATCAAGGTTCACCCGCCCGGCTTCGTCTACCAGAATGCCTTCAGCTCGAAGCAGATCTTCCTGCTCTTCATAGCCGAAACCCGGCTTTAAGGAAATACATCCTTCCCGATTGATGACCCGCCACCAGGGCAGCTCCTCCGTTTCCGAACAGGTATGCAGCACCCGCACCACCTGCCGCGCCGCGCGCGGACTCCCGGCCCGCGCTGCAACCCCGCCATAGGTCATCACTTTACCACGCGGAATATCGCGTATAATCTCAATGACTTCTTCAGTAAACGAGGTTCGAGGCATAGCGCAAAGGTGTTCATCCGGCCCCGACATGTCAAGCCGCCCTGCTTCCAATCATTGGAAGCCTTCATCGAGAATCGCCTGCACTCAGTTCAGGCTGGGATTTTAACTTTAAATTTTCCACTTTATATCGTACACTCTTACATAAAATTTTCTAAGGGTATGAAAGCATGAAGGCATTACTAGTCGCAGCATGGACGCTTATTCTAACGGCGCGGGTTTTCGCGGCGGAAACCAACGCGGTTCTCTATGTTTCCCCCGGCGGATCCTCCGTCGCACCCTATGATTCCCTCGCGACCGCCGCGACCAATATTCAGACCGCCGTCGACGCAGCAGCTGAAGGTGATATTGTGCAGGTCGACGCGGGCACCTATATGACCGGTGCTGAAATCGTGATTGATAAGGCGATCACGCTCGAGAGCATCCATGGAGCGGCTTCTACGGTTTTAGACGGACAAAATGAACACCGCGTTCTCTATCTTCGGAACGGTTACATGACGGGCTTCACCATCCGGAATGGCAACTATTTTGAGCCTGGAGGCGGCGTCTACTGCTACCGTGCCATCGTTGAGAACTGTATTATAACAAATAATTATTCAAGCAATGCGGGTGGCGGAGTAAAATGCGCTAGCAGCACCTTGCGTAACTGTTTGATTGTAAGAAATTCCGCGGCATTGGGAGGAGGAATAAGCTACGGCAGTGGCAGCGCTTTGGAGAATTGCGTCATTGCAGAGAATAGTGCGGATTCAGTTGGCGGTGGGCTAATTGCTGACCTCGACGGATTCGTGCGGAACACGATTATCTGGAACAACACGGCACCGAGCGACGCCAACTGGCATCTCTCCGGCATTAGCTGGTAAGGGGTCTGGTATCCTTCGACCCTCAGCTTCTCCCATGTTTGCTCCTCACCCGTCTTTGGTGAAAATGGGTTCGCCGAAGATCCTCTATTTGATGATTCCGGGACATTTCGAATCACCCCATCTTCACCCTGTATCAACGCGGGGAGTAACGAAGCATGGATGGAGAATGCCACGGACTTAGCTGGCAACCCGCGGATTCGCGGTCCCCTCGTCGATGTCGGCGCCTATGAGATGGAATCGATCGATTCATGCGTTCCTTGAGATTCTGAACACGAATGAAACCGTTTGGGGTGAGGCAGACTCCTACATGGTTACGGGAACCAATAACGCGCTGACGATTGGAGACCTCTGGTGGACCAACAAGGCCAATCAGGCGCATGGTGCCTTGCCTGTCTCGGGAACCACGTTCGAGATTCCCGGCATGGGGGTGATTCCTCCGTCCATTATGTTTCTCCAAGCGGCTCCCATCGTTGGCCTTTTGAGACGCTCGTGACTGCCGCGACTAATGTTCAAGACGCCATCGACGTTTCTGTTGAGGGCGATACTGTGCGAGTGGATGCGGGAACCTATTATCCGGGTGCGGAAATCAGGATCGAAAAATCCATCACACTCGAGAGTATGCGTGGTGCGGGCATCACGGTTCTTGATGGACAAGGCGAACACCGCCTCCTGTATATTTTTGGGTCTACTGTAGATGGCTTTACCATCCGAAACGGCTTTGCGGACAACGGAGGTGGAATCCGTTGTTTCGAAAGGTCCCTTGTTAAAAACTGCATCGTTTCCTTTAATACTACGGAAGGTAGTGGCGGAGGAATTGTCTGTGATACCGATGATGAGAACATCACCGTGCGGAACTGCATCATTGTCGATAATTTAGCGGAGCGAGGAGGGGGGCTGGCTGGCTTTGGAGAAGCTACCGTGGAAAACTGTGTGATAGCGGAAAACACCGCGACAAGCTTCGCCGGTGGCCTATATTTTATATTTGGCAGCTTTAATGTGCGCAACTGCATCATTTGGAATAATACGGCACCGGAGTACGACAATTGGCGCGGCTCCAGCAGCATCTTCCTCAATGTCTGCACTATACCCACCGTCGGTGAGAATTGCGTGACCAACGATCCGATGCTGGATGCCGAGGGGCGATTGCTGGCTGGGTCGCCCTGCATTGACGCGGGCATGGAGATTGCCGGTTTAACAAGCGATATCGAGGGGACGCCGCGGCCGTTGGATGGCGACGCGGATGGAATCGCCCAGTCCGACATCGGCGCGTATGAGTTTGTGAATCCCTTGGCCGATTCGGATGGGGACTCGGTCATCGATCCCTCAGAAATCGTGGCCGGCACCGATCCGACCAATTCCAACGACTGGTTCCATATTACCGCTCAGGACGGCAGCACCATTTGGTTCCCGTCTGTGTTAGACCGCCTTTACACGCTGGAGGCCAGCACCAACTTGGTTCTGGGTGGATGGTATGGGATCACCAACCAGGTCGGCAGTGGCGCGGAAATCCAACTCACCGATCCCAACACGAACGCCGCAGCTTTCTATCGCGTGCGCGTGGAGCTTTTTTAGAGGGATAAATTCCTCCAAACATTGGAAGACGATTCTTTGCAAGGTTTTGACGCTTACACCGAACCCATAGAAACAAGGGATGGTATGAGCGTAGAAGAAATAGAAATAACGAATTCAGGAATACCCCTCTGCGAGGTAACCGATGTGTATAAATTGTTTGGAAAAGCAACGGTTTTAAACGGGGTCTCCATGGAAATACAGCCGGGCGAACGGGTAGCACTGATGGGCCCTTCCGGCTCCGGAAAAAGTACCCTGCTGAACTGCATTTCCGGGATCGAGCGGCCGGATGCGGGGCAGATACGCATCGGTCAGGTGGATCTGGCCACGGCATCGGCTACTGAAATGGCCGCCTTGCGTCGTAATGAGGTGAGTACCGTTTTTCAATTTTTTCATCTGCTTCCCACGCTGACGGCCTTTGAAAATATCGAACTGAGCCTTCAACTCACCGGTATTAAAAAAGCGGATCGGCAAGAGCGGGTGAAAGAATTGCTCGAAGCGGTTCAACTGTCCTCGCACAAAACGGCCTACCCCGAAACGCTGAGCGGCGGAGAACGACAGCGCATTGCGATTGCACGCGCATTGGCCCATCGGCCGCGCCTCCTGCTTGCGGACGAACCAACCGGAAGTCTGGATACGAAGGCCGGAAACGCGATACTGGACCTGCTCGAGAAACTTACCGAACAGTTCAGGATTTCAATGCTACTCGTCACCCACAGCAACGATGCCACCCGCATCTGCCAGCGTACCATTCACATGCGCGATGGGAAAATTGGCTGAACCAATGGTTAACAAGCAGAACTATTTCAACCTTTTACTCGTACATCTTCAGCGTTTCAGTTGGCGGCATGTGCGCCGGGCGCCATGGACCAGTGGTTCGCTGCTTGCGATTGTTGCGCTGGGTGTTGCCGTATTTTTTTCGGTTCGACTTTCGAACCTCGCGGCCGTTGCCGGGTTTCAGCTTTTCACCCAATCGATCAGTGGAGGAAGCGATTTTGTGGTGACCGGCGCAGCCGGCACCTTGCCGGTTGAGCAGTTACCCGATCTCCGTGAACAGCTGAATCCCCTACCCGTCCTGCTGCTTCCGATCGTGGAAGGTACGGCATCGCTTCCCGGAACCGGGAACGATGCGGATGATTTTGATGCCGCTCAGGTTCCAATCATTGGAATGGACCTGCTGGCGGCAAGAAATCTGGCCTATGCCCGAAAAAATATTGGATACCGACCCTTTGAAGAACGTGAAGAAAACGGATTTGTGCTGGGACGACCCGATATGGTCTTTGCAACGGACGCGCTTGCCCAACGAATGGACCTCAAATCGGGCGCTCAATTGATAGCCATTATCGGGGATCGACCGCACTCGATGCGGCTGGAAGCCATCATGGTACCCGATGCGTTTCAGGCTGGTAAGGCCGAGGAACTGTTAATTATGGATTTACCGGCTTTGCAAAGCTTGCTGGGCCAACCCGATCAGGTCGACCGAGTTGAGATCGTTGTTCCGGAAGGCAACAGTGCCGCAGCCATTCGGAAAAAAACTGCTGAACGGCTGAAACAATTACCCCCTGAAATTTGGTCCTGGTCCACCACGCAAGCCAGCCAGAATTCAGCCCAAACCATGACGGCCGCTTTTCGACTGAATCTCACGATTCTTTCCGCGCTGTCACTGCTGGTTGGAGTTTATCTGATCATGCAGGCGATGGAAGCGGCGGTGGTTCGGCGCAGAACCGAGATTGGCATTCTGCTCTCTATGGGCTGTGAACCGCGGTGGATCCGTCGGGCCTGGCTCGCTGAATCGCTCATTCTCGGTGTCATCGGCAGTGCGCTGGGCTTAGCCTTCGGCTGGATACTGGCGCAGGCGAGCGTTCGGGCGGTGGCTCAGACGGTGAATGCGCTTTATGTCAGTACAACCGCTGATGCGGCGGCCTGGAATACGGGTGAAGCAGCGGTTGCTTTCGGATTGGGCGTGCTGGCAACGGTACTTGCTGGATCCCTGCCCGCGCGCGATGCCGCCGCCACCCTGCCCGTTCAGGTGATGCGCCGGGAGAGCCGAAGCGATGGAATCCGCCTGCTGGATGCTCCATGGATTGGAATCATTCTGCTCGTTGCCGGTGGACTGGCTTCGCTCGTGGGGCCGCTTAACCTGGGCCCCGGAAACCATTTCCCGCTGGGCGGCTATCTGGCCGCAACATGCTGGTTGCTCGGAGCCGCCATTCTTTCGGGAAACCTCATACAAATTATTCCCGGACTCGCGCAACCCCTTGCAGAAAAAAGTCCGATCTGGCGCATGGCAGCCAGTCAATTCCGCCGGCCATCGGGCCGGCAAAAGCTAACTATCGCGGGCCTCGTGGTGGCTGTGGGCATGGCTTCGGGGATGGAAATTCTCACTCATTCGTTCGAGCGCACGGTGTCGGTGTGGATTAACCGATCGCTTAAAGCCGACCTCTTCGTTGCCGTGAAAGGCATCGAAAATGCCTCAAACCGTAATAAAATAAGCGAAACAGTATGGCAGGCACTGATGAATGATCCGGTGGTTAAGAAAGTAGACGTCGGGCATTTTTTCCAGATTATGTTTCGCGATGCGCCTACGATGTTAATGGGGATTCGAAGCAATCAGCCTTGGTCGGACGAGCATTTAATCTGGGCGGAAAAGCCCAGAGAGCCGGTTCGTTTAGATGCCCCCCCTGCCCGCCCTGATCAGCGAAAGTTTCTCTACCCGATATGACATTGCGCGCGGAGATGAAATGAAGCTTCCGACCCCCTCAGGCGTGCAGTCCGTTCAGGTACTGGGCATTTTTGCCGACTATGGAAACGAGCGCGGGGCCGTTTTGATGGACGGTCAACGGCTCAGCTCCTGGTTTGGCGATGAGCGCGCGGTTAATCTTGCGGCCACGTTGCAGCCGAGAATTGACCCGAATCAGGTTCGGGAGCGCTGGACGGCGGAATACCCGGGTCTCGCCATCCGCACCAACCGGGCCTTGCGGGAAGAAGTCTTCACCATTTTCCACCAAACCTTTTCGGTGACGCACGTACTTAAAACCATTGGAATTGCTGTGGCGATCTGCGGACTTGCACTGGCCTTATTCAGTCTGCTGACAGACCGAAAGGAAGAGCTCGTCACCCTGCGCGAACTGGGGTTTGAGCGGCGAGCCATTGCGGCGGCCGTGGCGATTGAAGGAACCCTGATGAGTTTAATCGGACTGGCCGGAGGACTGCTGCTGAGTCTGGCGCTGGGTTATCTGCTTATTTTTGTAATCAACAAACAATCCTTCGGCTGGACGCTTTCTTATGCGGTTTCAGCGACCGGCCCGATTCTGTTGGCAGGCGGTGTATTGCTTGCGGCGCTGGTGACGAGTCTCGGCGTGGGACACTGGGCCAGCCGGCTCAAAGGGGAAATAAACGAATGAAAATGCGTATTTTAACCAGTTGGCTGATACTCGCAACGGTACAATCCAGTCATGCAGAAAAGGAGCCGAGAATGGCCGAAGGGTTTCGAATTCCAACTGAAAATCCGGCTTTCACGTTTCCCCGCGACTATGGCAGCCACCCCGAATTTAAAATCGAATGGTGGTACATTACCGGTCATCTGCGCGATGCTGCAGAACGGCGTTTCGGTTTTCAGGCCACCTTTTTCCGATATGCGCATCAAGCCGGTGCAGTTGAGGTTGCTACGCCGTTCGGCACCAACCAACTGTTTATGGCTCATATGGCGGTTTCCGATATAGAGGAAGAACGCTTCTTTCATGAAGAGCGCCTGAACCGCGACGGCTGGGATGCTTCGGCCGCCATCGATGATCTGAACCTGAAAAATGGTAACTGGTCGCTGGTACGATTATCGGATGGATCCATGGAGCTACAGGCCGGAATCGGGTCGGATGTGCAACTTCAGTTTAATCTGGAACCGGTTCAACCGCTGGTTTTTTTCGGAAAAGAGGGCCTTTCGAAAAAAGGATCCGAGCCTTCGGCCTGCAGCTGGTATCTGACCTATCCCCGGTTGCGTACCACCGGAACGTTGGAGCTGGATGGAAAAAAACTCGAAGTGAGTGGTGAAAGCTGGATGGACCATGAAATCAGCAGCAGCCAGCTGGGCCGTGAACAGGTCGGCTGGGATTGGTTGAGTGTTCGATTCGACGATGGCGAAGCAATGATGATTTATATTCTAAGGGATGCAAACGGAATTCCGGATCCCCACTCAACCCTCGCCTGGATTGAGCGCGACCATACACTGCATCATGTCGGGCCCGATCAATTCCGATGGACTTCTTCCAATGTCTGGAAAAGTCAAGAAACCGGTTCCACCTATCCCATTGATGTGCTGGTTGAAGGAATGCGCCCCGACGGGCGGCCGTTCAGCTTTACGGTAAAACCATTAATGCGTAATCAGGAACTGGTCGGTGAGCTGGGAGGAATTTCCTATTGGGAAGGTGCCTGTGATGTATTCGAAGGAAACCGCAAGGTCGGCGAAGCCTACATGGAACTCACCGGATACGGAAAATCCCTGAAGGAATCACTTTAAGCAACAGCGCGTTTCCCCTCATTCACACGATCTATTTTCTGTCGTCCAGATTCCCGCCGATTACCAGCGCCGCAGAAATGATGATGATATTTTTAACGATATACTGTCCCTCCAGGGTCGGCAGAAATGGGATGCCGTTTTCCTGAAAGGTAATCTCCGGAAGGATAAACAGCGGCATAAAGGTGCCGACCATCTGTAGGAATAGCAAGCCGATGGCCAGGCGCGTTGTCTTTCTGAAAAGAAAGGATATCCCGATGATCATCTCCCACCAGCCAATTACATGAAGCCACTGTCGCGCCGACAGCAACGGCATCCAATCAACGGTTTTCAAAACGAGTGGTTCGGCAGCAGATACGCCCAACGGCTTTAAAATTCCAAACCAGAAAAAAATGATGAAGAGTGAAATTCGCGCGGCGGGCTCTCCAAACCGCTTCATTTTTTCGAGAATGATCTGATCTAATTTGTCGATAGACATCGTAATCTCCTTACGTTATTCGATGGATTACTAGCGATTCGTGGTACAACCTGAAAGCGCGGATCCACTCCCTTTCTCACTGCTTTGAACAGAATGCCCCACCCTGACTAATTCGTTGGCACATAAAAGGCCCGAAATTATCGCTTCGATAATGAGGACATCTGTCTGCTTATTTTTTTCCATATTGATAAACTGATTGGTATTTCATCAGGGATTCGTGCGAGAGAACGGATGCTTACAAACTATTCCGATGCATCGCAACCGTGGTCACCGGGTTCCTAAAACAAAAAACCCTGAACGGTACGACTGTTCAGGGCTTTCCGGAAAACTCTTTGAAACATTACGGAGTCGGTGGTATTGATGCCGGAACCGGAGGTTCTTTTGAATGCTTATCTGGTAAAGGCGGGAGTTCCGGCTTCTGTGGCATTCCTGATCCACCGCGTCGACCGTGTTCTTTCCATTTGTTGCGCGCACTGTCCATGAAGAGCTTATATTTTTCTTTTCCGAGGATTTTTTCCATCTGCATGCGATTCCGGGCCAGAATTTTCATCTGTTCGGCCTGGGCATCGGAAACCTCGTCAATGGCCGCATAGATTTTTTCTTCAGTGGCACCTGACTTTTCGAGTTCTGAAAGATTTTTTTTCTTTGCTTCAATGTTTTGATAGGACGTGCGCATCTGTTCTTTGAGATTTTTCTGGATATCGATGATTTTTACTTTTTGCTCTTCAGTTACGCCGATTTCTTTCAGTGTTTTTTCCAGAATCTGAAGACGGCGCTCATCCATCGCCGCTTTTTCTTCGGCCGACCATTCTCGGCGTTGTTTATTACTCCGCTCTTTTTTATCGGTTTTGGACTGATTTAATTCATTGGTTTGCTGGGCCCATACCGGAAAGGTCAGAACAACGACAACCAGCGTGATCAGATGTATTTTCATATGCAGTACCCTCGCGAACTTGTGTTCGGTCTGTATAACGCAAGCTACCAGTCCGGTATTGCCTACAAAAGCTCAAACTTTTTAGGGCATGCTGCCAAGAAACGGAATCCACTTTGCGTGACCACTACTGTGTCTTCGATGCGAACGCCGCCGAGGCCAGGATAATAGAGACCCGGCTCGATGGTGATGACATTTCCGGCTTCGAGTATTTCGCCGCTTCTTCCAACCCTTGGACGTTCGTGGATATCGAGCCCCACCCCGTGACCGGTTCCATGGATGAAGCCCACGTGCCTCCCCTCTTTTTCCAGAGTCTGGAAACCGCGCTTTTCGAAAATGTCCTGACAAAGACGATGAATATCATCGGCGCAAATACCCGGTTTTACTTCTTTCAGCGCGGCGGCCTGAGCGGCTTTTACGGCATTGTAGAGTTTTTTCAGTTCAGGATTGGCCGGACCGCGGCAGACCGTTCGGGTGATGTCGCCCCAGTAGCCGGTTTTTTCTGAGCGCGGAAAAATGTCCATAATAATGGATTGGCCTGCATATAGAGGTCCATGACCGCGTTCGTGCGGATCGGTTCCCTGGTCGCCACCGGCTACGATGGTTTCGACCCCGGCGCAATCGTGATCAATGAGCGTTTTATGAATTAAATGCCGGACGATTTCAGAGGTCAGTTTTTCTTTCCCTATATAGAGGCAACTTTGAGCCCCTGTTTTTGAAGATGCAATCAGGTCAATTCCGGCCTTCATGGCCATCACAGCGGCCCGCTGGCTTTTCCGAAGTTTGGAAATCTCGTCAGCCGTTTTTATCTTCCGTTCGGGACAGGCCTCATTTTTTTCGACGGAGATTCTGATGCCCTTCTTTTTCAGAGTTTGGAAAAGTCCGACCGGAAAATCGGATGAAACCAGCAGCCGACGAATAGAGGCCCGCTCCATTAAAACCCGAATCTGCTCCACGCGGTTCCATGCTTTTTTTCCTTTCAGACCTAAATCTTCCGGTGTGTAAACCTGCGTGCCGGGTGTTGATTGTTTTTCCGCCCGCCCTTTTTCCATGGATGAAACCAACAGATAGCCACCGGTTGTCGTTTTAAGATATAAAAAGGGGTCCGGAGCTGTAAATCCACTGAGATAATGGATATTCGTGGTGCTTGGTGATGATCCAGAGAGTAAAATATGACCTGTTAATTGATTCATTTGGGCACAACCTCCTAAATTTCGGATATTTACAAGAGTTCAAATTCTCATTAGTACAATTTTGTTTTAACGTTTTTCCAACATAGGGGAGCCTATATTGTGTTCCTTTATGTGTCGGCAACTATATTTAGTGGTATTGATTTTTTTATGCTCAAAATATTTCTCTAACCTTGAGCATGCTATCGGCATTCTTTACCTTTCAACCTCGCAATACAGAAGGGGAAGTTACTAGCTGTTAATAACTTGTCAATAAACTAGGGAGACCTGTTAAGGGGAACGAATTAAAGAAAAAATGGACAAGGATTGCTCAAATATCTGGAATCAGGCCTGCAAACAACTGAAGGGGATTCTTTCCGGCGATATCTATGATCGCTGGATTGCTGTCATTCAGTGTTTGGATATCTCCGGCAGCACGATGCGTCTTGCTGTGGCCAACGATTTCTATAAGGACTGGCTCGAAGAAAATTATTTTCCGATGATCCGCAAGGCGGTCATGGTTGTAAGCGGTAAAGAAATGGATATTTCGCTGGAGGTGGATTCCAGCTGTTTTGACGTCGTTAAGGAAGAACGTGAGCCGGAGAGTCATTCGCCAATCTCGCTTCCGACGCTGACACTGGGGAATAAAAAGCCGAGCCATAATCTTAATCCGAATTATACATTCGATTCTTATGTGGTTGGTCCGGCGAATCAGTTTGCTCATGCTGCGGCAATGGCAGCAGCAAACTCCCCTTCCCGTACCTATAATCCGCTATTTATTTATGGTGGTGTCGGACTGGGTAAAACCCACTTGATGCAGGCGATCGGGAACCATATTTCTCATAAAAAGCCGCGTTCAAAAATCTGCTATATCACGTGTGAAACCTTCACAAATGAATACATTGATGCGCTTCAAAATAACAACGTTTCGAATTTCCGAAAGAAATACCGGAAAATCGACATGCTGATGATTGATGATATTCAGTTTCTGGATGGAAAACAGCGTTTGCAGGAAGAATTTTTCCACACCTTTAATACGCTTTTCGAAAGCCATAAACAGATTGTACTGACTTCGGACCGTACGCCCAGCGAAATGGCTGGTCTGGCACCTCGCCTTATTTCAAGATTTGAATGGGGATTGGTTACCGAGCTTGGAAAACCGGATGTGGAAACCCGTTCGGCTATCCTCCGTAAAAAAGCGGAACTTCTAAATCTTAATATTGGAAATGATCTACTCGACTATCTTGCCGAACGTGTTTCTTCCAATGTTCGGAGTCTTGAGGGTGCTTTAATTCGTGTGGCCACCTTTATGTCGCTCACCAATCAGAAGGTCGATGTTCAGAAAGTTGAAGAGTTGCTGCACGATCTACTCGATAAAGAGTCTAAGGCAGCCATCAGTGTAGATATTATCCAACGTACCGTTGCAGAGCACTTTGATCTTCGGCCGGCTGATTTAACCGGTAAAAAACGTACAAAAGATATCGCCTGGCCCCGACAGATTGCGATGCACTTATCGCGAACCATGACGCCACAGTCATTCCCTGTGATTGGTGAACAGTTCTGCCGAAACCATGCAACCATCCTTTATGCCCATGAGCAAGTGACCACAAAAGCACAGGATGACCGCGGTCTGCAGCAGACTATTGCGATCCTTAAGGACAAGGTGAATAAAAACGCAGCTAAAGTAATGTCTTCATAGTTTCTTCTTTTAAACTGATAACCGTCTCTTTTCGGAGGCGGTTTTTTTATGGCTGTAACACTTGTAGTGGTTCTGTCTTTTGGTTTATTTCATTTTTAGATTTAAGCAACGAGGATTGAGCTTTATGCCGGTGCAATACCATTTCGACAGGAGACATTGAATCTTCAATACATATACCGCGATACAGTGGAATGAGTCCTTTTTAGATTAAGCTGCTGACCACAAAAAATAATGCTCGTTTTTGTATCCAATGTTTTGAATTTATTTTTTAGTAAGGCATAATTCTATGCATTGTTTGGTGTGTGTCAGGATTCCGTTCGCGGCCCATTATTCAGGGAATGCCTGTTCATGAATATTTAATAACCTGTGCAGTTTCTGATGATTAAATTAACAACTACCGGTTGTTCACAGTTCGTCGTTTTTTTACGCGACTTATCAACAGGGTTATTATTTTTTTCAAGCTTTTACAGGTGACTGAGTTACGGGAAATAAGTACGTTTAAAAGCGGTTGTACACAGACTATAATAATAGTGATTTTATAAATAAACTATATCTATATAACAGGAGGCTTGTTAATGAAGTTCAGCATTGAAAAGGATCAGATTCTGGAAGCACTGCAAAAAGTGCAGTCAATCGTAGGTCAGCGAACGACCCTGCCGATTCTTTCCAATGTATTGCTTGAAGCAAGTAACGGAAAGTTGACCCTCACCACCACGGATATGGAAGTGAGTGTCCGAACCAGCATTGAGGCGGAAATTGACGAAGATGGCAGCACTACCCTGCCCGCGCGCCGGTTCTTCAGCATTTGCCGTGATCTACCAAGTCATCAGGTGGATATCGGAGTCAGCAATGAGGATGTCGCAACCATCATTTCCGGTTCATATAATTGTAAACTTGAAGGGCTTTCAAAGGAGGACTTTCCTCCTATGCCCACATTCGAAGAGAGTTACTCCTATACGCTCAATCAGGGTACTTTTAAGGATATCCTTCAGAAAACTTTCTACGCGGCCTCTACGGATGAATCTCGTGCCATTTTGAATGGTTCTCTCATGGCATTCCGCGACAATAAACTAACCACGGTTTGTACTGATGGACGTCGACTGGCGCTGGTGGAACAGGAAATTGATATTCCGGAAGATGCGGAGGTTGATATTGTTGTACCTAGCAAGACGGTGAGTGAGCTGATTAAAACACTTGATGGAGAAGGTGAAGCTGTCATTAAAACTTCAGCGACCCAGGTAGCTTTTGAGTTTGGTAACATTTTCATCATTTCAAAGCTCATTGACGGAACATATCCGAACTATCGCCAGGTGATTCCTTCTCAGTGTGAAGAGCGCATTGCGATTGATCGTGAAATGCTGCAAAGCGCAGTTCGCCGGGTTTCTTTGATGCTGGATGATCAGGCCGCTTCGGTAAAAGTTCAGATCACGGAGAACCGAATGGAACTGCTGACTTCTTCTCCGGAAGTGGGAGAATCACGCGAAGCTGTTCCTGTGAAATATTCCGGTAAAGATATCACGATTGCTTTTAACCCAGCTTTTCTGATGGCACCGCTTAAACATCTCGACAGTGATGAAATCTATCTGGAACTCTCTGATGAATTAAGTCCGGGAGTAATTAAAACGAATGTCCCATTCCTATATGTAATCATGCCGATTCGTGTCAGCTAAGAGAATAAACAAAAGCGTTTTTGGGGAATTAAGAGGATCTTTTCCGGCAATGCAGAAGTTGTTCGAATCAGTAATCCAGTGAGGAAATGGTTGCCGAACAAGGACTCGAACCTTGACTAAGCGAGTCAGAGTCGCTTGTGCTGCCAATTACACCATTCGGCAATGAATGAGCGCAGAAAATAGCTATTTCACTGAATTGGATCAAGCAGGTTATTAAAAAAAAATGCCGCGAGCTAATCAAAAGAGAATTATCCGGTTGTTAGGCGTTGGTTTTGATTCCGAAGATGGGCATGTGCGGATCACTAAAGGTGATCGCTATGATGTGCTGATGGGATCTGATGAAAGCCATGAATATATTCAAAAGCTGATCGCTAGAATCGAAGAAGAAATGAAGGCCCGTGGGGTAACTTTGGATGATTTTAGCCCGGAAGAGTTTAGCGATTTTGTTCAATCGGTCCTCTGATGTTCCAATGATTGGAAGTTAGTTCCATATCCCGGGAATCATCCTGCCGCATTCCGGACAGTTTCCATTGTTAAGATTATGGAATATTACTCGGTAGCCGTTCCTTAGAATTAATACATTATCGCAATCAGGACAGGATGTGGATTCCCCTGCTCCATCACTCATATTTCCTGTGTAAACAAATTTAAGTCCGCATTCGAGTGCTATTCTTCGGGCACGAAGAATGGTTTTTAAAGGAGTTGCTGGTAAATGCCTGAGTTTATTTTGTGGAAAGAATCTCGAAAAGTGCAATGGAGTCTCTTCTCCAAGATTATCTAAAATCCAATTGCACATTTTTTGTGTCTCATCTTCAGAATCATTAAGCGTTGGTATGATGAGATTTGTTATTTCAATAAATATACCGGCCTCTTTCATAATTTTAAGCGCAGTCAGCACCGGTTCGAGATGGGCATTGCATACATCTTGATAAAATTTCTCAGAAAATGATTTTAGATCAACATTAACAGCATCGACATAAGTACATAGGTGTCGTAACGGATCCGGGTTTATATAGGCAGCCGTCACTAGAATATTCTTAAGATCAACCCTTGCTACTGACTTGCAGCAAGCCAAAGTGTATTCATAAGAAACGAGGGGTTCAGCATAGGTATAGGCTACAGATGGAATGGAATTTATTTTTGCCAGATCAGCAATACTTTGCGGAGTGTAGATAGATGTCCCTATTTTTGCATGCTGGGATAAGGGTTCATTCTGACATTGCATGCAGTGCAGATTACAACCGGCGGTTCCGATTGAAAGAACGGGCGTTCCTGGAAGAACATGATAGAGCGGTTTTTTTTCAATCGGATCTACGTTCAGTGCGGCCGGTTGATCATACGTAATGCAGCTGATTTTATGATCAATATTCTTACGGACCCCGCAGTCTCCGATCTCCCCGAGGCCGAGTTTACAACCTGTCGGGCAAAGGGTGCATTTGATGTCAGTTTTCATCCTTTCCAATGTCTGGAAGTAAGGAATCCAGCCCCTCAAAAGCACTGAATCCCTCACTTTTGAAAGTCTCTTCAACTGCACTGCCAAAGCCTTTCATTTTGTGCTTCTCATGCTCATTGTCATGGCAATAAAGACATAATAATTCCCAGTTGCTTCCATCTGGAGGATTGTTATCGTGATTATGATCCTTATGCTGAACTGTCAGCTCTTTCAGTTTGGTTCCTGAGAATTCGCGGCTACAACTACCGCAAATGTGTGGAAACATTTTTAGGGCTTTCGCTCGATAGCCCTTTTCTTTTTCAGAGATCTGTTGATGGATCCGCTGTAGGTCGCCGCTTCTTTTCATTCAAGAATATCCTTCAAGGCTGATGCGATATCAGCATGTTTAAATTTATACCCGTTTTCAAGTAACTTTACGGGCTCCACGCGTGTACTGGAAAGTAAAAGTGCATCTGCCATTTCGCCAAACAGTATTCTGGCTGCAAATGAGGGTAGAGGTATTACGGTCGGCCTATGCAGTGCAGTACCTAACTCTTTCGTAAATTTATAATTTATTACTGCTTTCGGGCTGACCAGATTCACAGGGCCTTTAATATTTGGATTCGAGATAATGAAAAGGATGGCATTCACCATATCCGCAAGGCTTATCCAGCTCATGTATTGTTTTCCATTTCCAAGTATTCCGCCTCCACCCATTTTAAATGGGGGAAGCATCTTGTGCAGTGCACCACCCTTTGCATCCAATACAATGCCAGTTCGGATGTGTACGACCCGTACGTTTGCCTTTATTGCAGGGTTTGTGGCTTCTTCCCATTTTTTGCACACATCAGGAAGAAATCCCTGTCCTGGTGCGCTTGATTCAGAAAGCTTTTCATCAGCTCGATCTCCATAGAAACCAATTGCCGAAGCCGATATAAAAACAGCAGGTTTTACAGTTGCACTTGAAATTCGTGTAGCGAGTGTCTGGGTCCCCCCTACCCTGCTGTTTTCGATACGTTTTTTCTTAGCTGAACTCCATCGACCTTCTGCAATACTTTCTCCTGCAAGGTGAATAACAGCATCGGTTTCAGTAAAGTTATCAACCTCATCAAAAGTCCGGGAAATCCTGATCACTTCATGCTGTTCTGTTTTGAGTCTGTTAACCAATGCGCTGCCAACCAATCCATGCGAACCTGAGATGTAAACTTTCATTTTAATAGTTCCTTTTAACATTCAGACAAATTCCGATTAGGGCACCTGTCCGGTGCCCGTAATCGGAAATAAGGGCAGGTGTGCTGCACGGGGTGGATGTCCTCCCGTTGGTCCCGCATAATGCGGGTGCAAAAAACCAACAAAGAAAGGACATCCACATGATCAAACGTACGGATAAACCGAAGGCGGAGCAAGCCCGTCGATTAAGATTGAAAACCCAGGAACAGCAGCTGGCCAGGCTGGCAGTCGATGGCGCGGGGCTGAGTCCGTGGGAGGCCATAGAGCTCGTAAAAATGGTTTCGGAAGTTTATTTCGCGGAGCCGCAGGACAACCCGCTTCGAAGCGGTCAGATGTTTTATGAGTGTGCGGCGGCATCTGAAGGGGCCGGAAAACCGTTGCGCGAATGTGCTTTGGCCCGTGTGGTGCTTACGATCCACGATCCCGAAGACATTGAAATCCATAACAAAGACGGGGCCGACGAGCTGCGCCGCCACTGCATCCTGCGGATGACGGAGGAGGCCCGGGAGCAGGACGGCTTGCTGACGCAGGAGGATCTCGCCCGCCTGCTGCACTGCAATGTGCGCACCATCCGGCGTGATGTGAGGGTTTTCCGGGAGCAGGGGATCGTGGTGGCCACGCGCGGCACGATGAAAGATATCGGGCCGGGCGTATCGCACCGGGGCGTGGCCATCGGCCACTGGATCAACGGCGACGACACGCCGGAGGTCGCGCGCAAAATCAACCATTCGCTGGCAGCGGTCGAACGCTATATCGACACCTTTGCCCGCGTGGTCTTTCTCGAACAGAAGCAGTTCGACTGTTTTGCAACGGCACTGACGATGCGGATCTCTGTGGCCGGTGCGAAAACCTTCCTGGGTATACTTGAAGAGCACCGGCACCGACCGGAGTTTAAGCGGCGGCTACAGGAGCTTGAAATTATCGGCGGGAGGTTCTTCGAAGCGGAGGACTTCGAAAAAGGGGATCTACGCACCACGCGAATGCGAAAAACGCATGGAGGCTGCCGTGAAAAAGAAAGAGACCCATCTTCAGGCCACCTACAACCCCATGATGTTCAAAACCTTCGTCGGCGCGCTCGAGGCGTTCTTTGCCGACGAATGCCCGCAGCTCGGCGGCATGCGTACCCGTCAGGTGCTCGTACAGGCCGTACTCGGCATGGTCAACGAGTTCTTCCCTGAAACCAGCCACCTGCGCCAGGGACAGATCCAATGGGTCACGGTGGACAAGGACGAGACCGCCTCCTATGGCAAAAGCATGCGCAACACCCGCCTCAAGAGCGTCGTGCTCGACCTCGTCCGAACCGAGGACATTGCCGAACGCGCTGAGGGCAAGCGGCTGCGCGAGATTAAAAAAGAAGCCGCCGTACGGTTGTTCGAACAGGCCGATGACCAGGGCGGCTGCATGACCCATGCCGAGGTCGCCATCCTGCTCAAGATCTCGCCGGCCACCGTCGGACGCTACATCCATGAACACGAGTTCGAAACCGACGGGCTGGTTCCCCGGCGCGGCACGATCCACGACATGGGCCCGACACTCACCCATAAAAAGCCCATCATCCGCAAACTGTTCCTCGACGGTAAAACCGTCAGCCAGGTCAGCCGCGAAACCCGGCACAGCCCCGAGGCGATCCACCGCTACATCCGCAACTTCCGGCAGGTGCTGCTCTGCCGCCAGAAAGGACTCGATGTAAAGGAAACCGCATTCGCCGTAAAAATCAGCGAACGCCTCGTGCTCGAATACCACGCGCTCATCGACAAGTTCGCCGAAGAAAACGTCGTCCTCGAAAGCATCTTGCAATATGTCGGGAAGGAACTATAACTCATGAACCTCCAACGGGAGGACATCCACCCCGTGCAGGACACCTGCCCTTATTTCCTATGTAAATACTGTCTAAATCAGTATTCGAATTGATAAAGGTTTACTTACAATAAACCTGAAAATTGTTGATAACCATCGAAAATTTAATTTCACAGAATTTTATTTTCTGCAACTGCTTGTTGACCAAATCATTGACGAGTGCAACTATCCTCGCCCTTACCAGTTACAGGATACTAATCATATGAATAATACATCGTATAAAGTTATAGTTGTTGGCGGTGGTCATGCCGGCTATGAAGCTGCTTTAGCATCATCACGAATGGGTGTTAAAACATTGTTAATTACTTTAAATAAACAACTTATAGGTAGATTGCCTTGTAATCCTGCTGTTGGAGGTATTGCGAAATCCCATCTCGTATCTGAATTGGATGCGCTTGGTGGTGAGTTAGGTCGAAACTCCGATTATACGGGAATTCAGTATCGTATGCTAAACACCCGGAAAGGACCGGCAGTTCAGTCAAATCGTATTCAATGTGATAAGGATTTATTTCCTGTTCGTATTCAGGCGGTATTAGGGATGCAGGAAAATCTGGATATTCATGATGACATTGTGACTGCAATACGAACGAAGGGATCAAAGATTTGTGGAGTAACAACGCGCGGTAGTGGTGATATAGATGCAGCTTCTGTTGTTATATGCACCGGTACTTTTCTTAGAGGTCGTGTTTTGATTGGTATGAAAAGTATTAAGGAAGGACGGATGGGAGAAGAATCTGCTGAGGATTTATCTGCTTCATTTGACCGATTTGGTTTTACTCTTGGGAGATTGAAAACAGGAACGCCGCCTCGTATTCATCGTGATTCGGTGGATTATTCAAGGATGGAGATTCAGCCTGGTGAAGATCCCCCACCCTTTTTTTCTCGGATGGCACGAAAGGAATGGAAAATGTTCCACGTGGAACATGAGCGGAAAGATCAAACCTTAATGAATCGCATGTTCCATGTGGAACATCAGGGATTGCATCCTTGGACACCGGGAACTGAGCAGATTCCTTGCTGGTTGACACATACTAATGAGCGAACGCATCAGATTATTGCTGATAATCTGACAAAAAGCGCAATGTATGGCGGGGTGGTTGAAGGAACTGGGGTTCGCTATTGCCCTTCAATTGAAGATAAAATTATTAAATTTGCTGACAGAACCTCCCATCATGTCTTTGTTGAGCCAGAGGGACGAAATAATATACGACTCTATCCTAACGGTACTTCAAATAGTCTTCCAGAGGAGGTTCAGGAAGAAATGATTCATTCTATCCAGGGATTGGAAAAAGCTGAAATTATTCGTCCCGGCTATGCAATAGAATATGATTATGCGGATCCAACCCAGCTTTTTCATACGCTGGAAACAAAACGCGTGGAGAGTCTATATTTTGCAGGGCAACTGAACGGAACTACTGGGTATGAAGAAGCAGCTGGCCAGGGGTTTGTTGCCGGAGCCAATGCTGCACTGAAGTCAATAGGTATAGATCCGCTTGTATTGAGTCGAAATGAGAGTTATATAGGAGTCCTTATTGATGATTTGGTAACGAAAGGGACAGATGAACCTTATAGAATGTTTACATCCAGATCTGAACATCGTCTAACCTTACGTCAGGATAATGCGTATTTCCGCCTGTTGGAAAAAACAAAACAGATCGCGATTGTTGATTCTTCTGAAATTGGTGATATTGAAAAACAACGTATTATAATCGATCGTGAATCAAATCGTCTAGAAAAAGTATTTCATGAAGGAAAGTCGCTTGCTCAGATTCTCCGGCAACCGGAGATATCCTATAAAGATCTTCCCCAGGATTCAGGCTCTTTAGATGAAGAGGTGATTAAGCAGGTTGAAATTGAGGTTAAGTACGCTGGATATATTAAGCGGGAGAGAGATCGCATTGAGATTTCAAGAAAACAGGAAAAGCAGCATATTCCAATTAATTTTGATTATGATTCAGTACAGAGTCTCCGCTATGAAGCGCGGGAAAAGTTAAAAAATATACGTCCGGAAAATCTGGGGCAGGCTGGTAGGATATCCGGCGTAAACCCATCTGATATATCCATTCTGGCAATGTGGTTTAAAAAAGGAACGGTCTCCTCAAAATAGTTTTCCCAGCGTTGAGTTTACAGCTTAGGCTGTTTTTTTATTTTATTTAAAATTTCTACCTGATACCCGGTTAAATTTTATTACATCCTTTGATCTCTGGTAGGCGATACATATCGAAGTTGTTCGAAACCTGAGCATGTATATTTAAATAATTATAATATTCAAACAATATAATTAATAACATATAAATTGATGTAAGTTATATTTCGTATAAATATATCGATACAAATAGAGAGAACTTGCTGATATTAATTATCCAAGTATAATATTTAGTGGACTTTACGTATTCAATTTGTGCTAACCGCTAAATAGGGGACGAAAGATGATTGATGATGCAATATCTATTAGTTGTACCTGTGAAGAAACTTATGACTCTAATACTCAATTTATTAAATTAGATGAAATTTTAGCAGAGTACAAATATAAGGACGGAGGCTTAATACCGGTTCTGCAGATCGCACAAGGCCTTTTTGGTTATCTTCCCGACGAAGTATTGCGCCATATTGCAAAAAATATGGATAAGCCTTATAGCGAGGTAGCCGGTGTAGTGAGTTTTTATTCATTTTTTTCAACCCAGCCACGAGGTAAATATGTCATAAAAGTTTGCCTAGGAACAGCATGTTATGTACGAGGGGGTAAACAAGTCCTAGATGCCATTAAGAAGGAACTGGCTGTTGATGTTGGTGAAACTACCACCGATAAACTTTTTTCACTTGAAGTAGCCCGTTGCTTCGGTGCCTGTGGATTGGCTCCGGCAATCATGATTAACGATGATGTTCACCAACGTGTGAAACCTACCCGTATCAAACAGATTCTATCTTCCTATTATAAATTTGAAGAGGAGGGTCTGGATCATGCTTAATAAACTGAACACCGTTTTCGATTTAGAAAAACTCCAGACATTGGAAGCTCAGCAGCTTACTAATCGGATAAAACTTCTATCAACTAAACTGCATGAGACAACGAAACGAGAAATTCTGGTATGTGTGGGAGGGGGATGCCTTGCATCAGGTGCGTTGGCCATTTGTTCTGAGTTTAACAAAGAACTTAAAGAAAATAAGCTGGAGTTTAAAGCAACGGTTGTAGAAACCGGATGTATGGGACCGTGCGCTGCAGGTCCGGTGGCTAAAATTATGCCTGATAATGTATTTTATCAGGGAATAACGATAGAAGATGTGAAAACCATTGTTGAGCAACATATAATGAGAGGCGTGGTGGTAAGTGATCTTCTTCATAAAGATGCGGCCAGTGGAAAACCTGTTTCAGACCTCGATGAAATAGAATATTTTAAAAGGCAGCATAAAATAGTTTTACGGAACTGTGGAAATATTGATCCCCTAAAAATAAATGAATACATAGCAACAAAGGGTTATCGCGCTTTTGCCAAATGTATAACTGAACTGAGTTCGGAAGATGTAGTGAACCAGGTCCTTCAATCCGGATTAAGAGGGCGGGGTGGGGGAGGCTTTCCGACCGGGCTTAAGTGGAAATTTACACGGGAAGCAATGTCCGATCAGAAAAGTATTGTCTGCAATGCCGATGAAGGTGATCCAGGCGCATTCATGGACCGGAGTGTTTTGGAAGGCGATCCCCACAGTGTGATTGAAGGAATGGCCATTGCCGGTTTTTCCGTTGGGGCACAGCGGGGGTATGTCTATTGCCGCGCTGAATATCCTGTGGCGATTGAACGATTGCAGAAAGCAATCAATCAAGCTCGCGAAATAGGGTTGTTGGGCGAACATATTCTAGGAACTGATTTTTCATTTGATGTTGAAATTCGAATGGGCTCCGGTGCATTTGTTTGCGGTGAAGAAACTGCTCTGATGACTTCTATTGAGGGAAATCGCGGTGAACCGCGTCCTCGTCCACCGTTTCCGGCGATTAAAGGTTTATGGGGAAAACCGACCTTGCTGAACAATGTCGAAACCTTCGCCAGTATCCCTGTGATTATTATGGATGGTCCCGATAGGTACGCTGAACTGGGAACGGAAAAGAGTAAAGGAACAAAAGTTTTTGCTCTAGCCGGTGCCGTTAATAATACGGGGCTGGTGGAGGTGCCGATCGGTATTTCGTTAGGTGAACTTCTTTATGATATCGGAGGTGGAATTGTTGATGGAAAACCATTTAAAGCTGCGCAGCTTGGTGGGCCTTCCGGCGGGTGTATTCCGAAGGAACACCTGAATGTGCCGTTGGATTATGAGTCGCTTAATGAGCTGGGCGCCATCATGGGGTCCGGCGGCTTGATTGTTATGGATGAAGATAGCTGCATGGTTGATGTGGCCCGATTCTTCCTCGAATTTGTGCAGGAGGAATCATGTGGTAAATGTACACCTTGTCGCGTTGGAACGAAACGCTTGTTGGAAATCCTTGAACGGATTTGTGATGGCAAAGGAAAAGAGGGTGATATTGAACGACTCATAACGCTGGGAGAGCAAATTAAAGAAACCGCGTTATGTGGACTTGGAAAAACAGCTGCTAATCCGGTTCTTTCAACTATCCGTCATTTCCGCATCGAATATGAAGAGCACATCCGGGAGCACAAATGCCGAGCTGGCGTTTGTGCCGGATTAGTTCGTGCACCTTGTCAAAGTGCCTGCCCGGCTTCAGTCGATATTCCAGGCTTTGTTTCGCTGGTGGGAGAAAAACGTTATGCCGATGCATTGAAACTGCATCGGGAACGGAATCCTTTTGCAGCGGCCTGCGCGCGTATCTGCTTCCACACCTGCGAAGAACATTGCCGCCGTTCAACCTTGGACAGTCCACTTGCAATTCGCGGAGTGAAACGCTTTATGGTTGAGCAGGAAATGATTATCCAGGTTCCGGAATGTAAGGAAAATAAAAATAATGCTGCGAAGAAAATAGCGATCATCGGTGCGGGGCCCGCCGGTCTGACCTGTGCCTATTTTCTCGCCCGTCTGGGGTATAAACCGCAGGTTTTTGAATCGGCCTCACGACCTGGAGGAATGATGGCCCAAACCATCCCATCATACAGACTGCCGAGAGAAATTCTGGCAAGGGAAGTTCGTATGATCGAACGTCTTGGTGTGGACATTCAGTGTGACCATACGCTCGGTAAGGATTTCACCCTTGATAGCCTGAAAAAGGATGGCTATGACGCAGTCTTCCTGGCAGTGGGGGCACCTGATGGATTAAAACTCGGTTTGCCCGGAGAAGATGCAGAAGGTGTTTATGAAGCCATGACCTTCCTGCGCGATTATAACATTAGGGGTTCTGTACCGGTTGGAGAGCACGTTGTAATCATCGGCGGTGGAAATGCTGCCATTGATGCCGCGCGCACGGCCACCCGTCTGGGGGCTGAATCGGTCACCGTGCTCTACCGACGCACCCGTGAACAGATGCCGGCGTATGAAGAAGAGATTGAAGAAGCTGAAGCTGAAGGAGTTAAGCTGCAATTACTTACTTCACCGGAAGAAATTATGGTTGAAAACGGAAAGGTGGCGGGTATTCGTTGTAAGCCCATGGAGCTGGGCGCATTTGATCGGTCAGGTCGCCGTCGGCCTGTTTCCGGTGAAGCAGAAGATTTTGTGGTCCCATGCGATCAGATAATTTCCGCCATTGGCCAGTCCGTAGATCTTCCTGCATTGATGGGAGATTACAGTCTTAATATTCAGCGCAATGGCTATCTTGCAACTGATGCCCTGAGAAAGGGAACTTCCGAAGATTGGATTTTTGCGGGGGGCGATGTTGCTTCGGGTCCTTCCTCCGTCATTGATGCGGTCGCCGATGGTGAAAAAGCAGCAGCAGGCATCGATCTGTTTTTATCAGGAAAAGATCATGCCTTCTGGCGAAAGGAGCAGCGTAATGACACCGCCTTCGATCCTGATGCGGATCCAGTTACGTATGAGCGAGAAAAGCAACCTTTAATTCCGGTGGAGCGCCGCCGCTTCAACTTCGACGAAGTCGAACAGCCCTGGGATGAAGCCACGGCTGTCCGACAGGCAAAACGGTGTCTGCGTTGTGATTATCGCGAAGAAGTTCATACCTGGTAAGGGACAGAAGGAGGTTAAGATGATTAATATTACGATCGATGGGAAACCGTATTCCGTAGAAGAGGAAACCTCTGTACTGGAGGCCTGTAAAGATGCCGGAATAAAAATACCCACCCTATGCTATCTCGAAAAGGTACAGGCAATCGGGGCCTGCCGGGTTTGTTTAGTTGAAATAGAAGGGGTGCATGATCTCGTTGCTTCCTGTGTGATGCCGGTTTCCGAGGAGATGAAAATTCACACCAATAACCGCCGCGTTCGTGAAGCCCGTAAGGTGGTGGTGGAGCTGCTTCTCTCAGAACACGATGGTGATTGCCAGATCTGCGATCGAAACGAAGATTGCGAGCTGCAGTCTATTGCACACGATCTAGGCATTCGAGAACTTCGATATCAAGGTGCAAAAGCTCCCCGCAGATACGATGAAAGTACCGCTGGACTGGTGAGGAATAGTACAAAATGTATCTCCTGTCGGCGATGTGTTACGGTCTGCACTGAAATGCAGAGTGTTTCAGCGCTGTTTCCGCAGAGCCGGGGGTTCAAAACAATCATTGGTCCTGCCTTTGGAAAAGAGCTCAATACAGTGACGTGTGTGCAGTGTGGTCAATGCGCTGCTGTTTGTCCGGTCGGGGCCATTTCAGAACGCGATCAGACGGCTGAAGTTTGGGCCGCGCTTGATGATCCAAACAAAACGGTGGTGGTTCAAACCGCTCCGGCGATTCGGGCGGCGCTGGGCGAATGCTTTGGTATGGAACCGGGAACACTTGTGACTGGGAAAATGACCACTGCATTACGGCGGATGGAATTCGATGCTGTTTTTGATACCAATTTTTCGGCGGACCTTACGATTATGGAAGAGGGGACTGAACTGTTGACGCGGCTTAAGAAAGCGTTAGTTGACGGTGAGCAGGTTGCGCTCCCGATATTCACCAGTTGTTCACCCGGCTGGATTCAGTTTGTGGAGTATTACTATCCCGACATGCTGGATAATCTTTCAACCTGCAAATCACCGCAGCAGATGATGGGGGCCATGGTGAAAACCTACTATGCCCAGAAGCTGGGAAAGAAACCGGAAGATATGTTTATGGTTTCTGTAATGCCATGCACCGCCAAAAAATTCGAAGCGGCCCGGGCTGAAATGAATTCGAGCGGCGTACAGGATGTTGATGTTGTGCTTACTACGCGTGAACTTGGAAAAATGATTTCCGAGGCCGGCATCGACTTCCAAGCATTGGAAGATTCCGAGATGGATGCGCCACTTGGATTGGGTTCCGGGGCTGCAGACATTTTTGCCAATACCGGTGGCGTTATGGAAGCTGCATTGCGCACCGCCTACGAAATTATAACCGGTCGCGAAATTCCCTTCGATAATCTCCATGTAACTCCGGTTGTTGGAATGGAAGGAATAAAAGAGGCTGAAATCACCATAGAAGGCACTTTGCCCGAATGGAGTTTCCTCGAAGGTGTCACCGCCAAAGTTGCCGTGGCTCACACACTTGGTAATGCCCGGGCATTGGTCGAAAAAATCCGTGCCGGTGAAGCAGTATATCACTTCGTTGAAGTCATGACTTGTCCGGGGGGATGTATCGGGGGCGGGGGACAGCCGCGCATCACAACAGACAAAATTCGAAAGGCCCGCATGAAAGCAATCTATGCGGAGGACGAAGGGAAGGCCCTTCGGAAATCACACGCCAATCCCCAGATAATAAAAGCGTACGAGGATTTCCTTGGCGAACCCTTAAGCCATCGCTCTCATGAGCTGCTTCACACAAAGTATTTTGAGAAAGAGCGGGTTTAAATAAACGTGATTTTCCAATCATTGGAAAATCGCTTGGATAGACACAGGTCAGAACGATTGGAGAATAAAATGGAAAAACATATTATTGTAGGGGTCCATATTGTGGATCGGGAAAAACATGCCGTGAAGGTACAGGAAATATTCACGGAAAATGGAACTCAGATAAAAACCAGACTCGGACTGCACGACGACATCTGCTCATCGAACGGCCTTATTCTGCTGGAAATGCAGGATACAAATGAAACGAGTCAAATGATCCATAAATTAGGAGCCATAGATGGCGTCGATTGTAAAACGATGATATTCAGCCATTAGGGAATATAATTATCTATGCGGGATGTGGGAAATAAAGGGAATTATATCATAATTTATAAAAAATGGACCTAACTTGAATATTATATAAAATAAAAAATATTATAATTGAGTCTGCACAAAAGAAGGGTAAGGTTCTACCCTGTTAATGACCCGTGGCATGCATAACAAGAAAGGAGGATGCAATGGACACGATTACGCAACACGTTAAGGTAAATAATAGGCAGGGACTGCATATGAGACCTGTGGCCGAAATCTCAAAGTTGGCCTATAGCTTCGATGCCATTGTCGCTTTCCACAAAAATAACAAAATTGCACACGGTCACAGTGTGGTTGAAATGTTGATGCTCGGAGCCTTCTACGGCGATGTGATTAAAGTTACAGCCATTGGAAAAGATGCGGAGGATGCATTAAAGACCATTGCCGATTATATCGAAAACTACACCGATGATTTTTCGCCTCAAGACGGGGATGCAGATTCTTTTGCTGCCTGATATTCGTTTAAAATCTTTTTCTCTCAACGAAGAGACTCTGTAATTCGGGGTCTTTTTTGTTTATATACGAATCCTAAAGTAAGCTTGAACAACGCCATAACAATCCGCACTATGCGCGATTCCTGAAATCGGTCCTTTTCCAGGGCTTGGAAGTATCGGAGTGATTATGAGTTTACAGTGGATTGCTATCATATTGGGTGTGCTGACGGTGGTCGGCGGGGTTGTAGGCATTGTGCGACCGGAGCTGGTTAAGCGCTTTGCGGAACTTTTTCCGCGCAGTACCGTTCCTGCCTGGGTGTTTACGGCCTTATGTTGTTTCCTTGGTGCAAAAGAGGCAAGTGCCATGAATATGGGATCAGTGGATGTAATTAAACCCTACATACCACTCATCGCCATAGGTGTTTTTGCTGCCAGCGTCATCTATATGAAGGAACTGCTGGCCCCCCGGGCACTCGGCGGATTTTTGTGTCTGATTGCGGTACCAATCACAAAGATAGCATCTCAGTCAGGAGAGCCGCTGTTTCAGGTGTTGGTTACGATCATCTATCTGCTGGTGATTTACGGTATCATCCTACTGATGTCGCCGTGGTACTTTAGAAAATTTTACAAACCGTTTATGGAGAGCGAAGGCCTGTTCAAAGCGGCTGCTTTTGGTAAGACGGCAGTGGGCCTGCTGTTGCTCGTGCTTGGAATTTTTGTTTATTAAGCCGGCCGGAGGAATTTATTCCTCGTCTTCGCCTTCAAGCATTTTCTGCGTATCCCAGGCGCGTTTGCATTTTCGGATCTGTTCGTTATAGCTGTCGACATTTTCCTGTGTAAGGCCCTGACCATATCTGGACGCCAGCGCCGCCATTTGTTCAATGGCTCGGTAGGCTTTTTCATATTCCCCGTTAATGTAATGCGCTTCTGAAAGGGTACTCCACACGTGGTGGTCGTTGGGTGCCAGAACCATCGCTTCCTGCGCAATTCTAACCGCTTTGGCACCATTTCGAACCTTCGGGTCTTCAGCCGTTGCATAAAGCCAGGCCAGATTGTTTTTAAGTTTAAAATCTTCGGGGGTTTCGGCTCCCAATTCAATTAGTAGGGTTTCGGCTTTGGTATACTGCTTTGCATCAATATAAACGTGCGCAATGATGTATCGGGCTTCTTTATGTTCCGGATCAATTTCAAGAATCCTTTCATAAGCATTCACGGCGGAATCAAAGTTCTTTTCTTTATAATAGACCTGAGCAATCTCCAGTAAAAACTGGATACGTTCCTCGTCTGTACGACTGTTAATCTGAAGCCCTCCTGCGGCCGGAGCCGCAGAATTGGTTTCCTGCGCCGGAGCCGTTTGAAGTAAGATGCTGAAAAGGGCGGGAATAACAATCGGGGAAATCTTCATTTAAATACTCCTACTTGATTTTGGTGACGTTCACCTGAACAGTTGCAGGTTCCGTTTTCACCATCTGCACATTAGCTGGAAGGTTTATTTCCACCGGCAGTTCATATGCTGTGCTTTCGGTAAGATCGTAGCAGTTCACATAGGCATACGCATCGGATGCCCGCATTTTTTCAATCTGCTGCTTCTGACCCTGGACCGTAATACTGATAAATTGAGGCACAACTTGTATTTGTTTCTTTTCCCCGGGCGCACACATAATGCGGATAGGGATTTTTTCAAATACGGCAGTACTGCTTCTTGCTTCCAGAAAAATTTCAACCGACACCCAGTCGGGCTCAACAACCATACGACCGGCTTGGGGTAGAGCGATTGGAACACTTACTTTAAAGGAGGACTGTCGATCTTTAAGGTCTATTTCCTCCGTATGAATATTAATCATCTCATCCAGCATTTTCTGTGCACCTGAAATTTTGACTGAGGCTGGAGTGCAGACAATTCGCTCAATTTCAACCCCGTCCGGCAGCGAATCGTTCACCGCCGCCTTCACCGGTAGCAGTCGTTCGCTTTCCTCGTCGAGCCGGACCACCACTTCAGACGGGCTGAAGCTGACCACCTTCGCGCCGGTCGGATTCCGCAGACTTGCTTCGTTCATCAGATCAATGGTCATTTCAGCACCATGTTCCGGATCCGGAACGGGAATCACAACGCGTAGCTGTTCGTTGTTCAGATAGCGGATTTCTTCCCGCGACCCGCGAAAAACAATATTAACCCGAGGAACCGATTTTTCCAATACCGCCCAGCCACTCGGAACATCCACATCCACCGCGATATTGGAAACAGTGACCTCGATACCGATTTTTTCCCGAATGTCCTGCCATGCCAGAAATGCCAGCACAAAGCAGAGCAGTAAAAGCAATTTATCTTTACGAAGCTGATGCCAGAGGTTGGAAATTCTATTCATCGTCCGGGCCCTCATTCGGCGTCATCAGCACGGTATCGGAAAGAGAAGCTTCTCCTGTTTCGATTTTTTCGCGGAAACGGGAGAGTCCCGTACGCTCTCTTCGAAGCATGGAGGCCAGCATGCGGCGCAAGCGATCCTCCTCAAGGCCGCGGCGAAGTTTCCCGTTATAGGCAAACGAAATGGCCCCCGTTTCTTCCGAAACAACCACGACGATCGCATCCGTTTCTTCTGTAATCCCGATGGCCGCACGATGCCGGGTCCCCAGCATTTTACTTAGCTCTTCCTTCTGCGATAGCGGGAAAAGGCATCCGGCCGCACAGATCCGGTCGCCGGAAATAATAACCCCCCCGTCATGCAGCGGTGTATGTGGGAAAAAGATAGTGGACAGCAGTTCCGAACTGATCAGGCTGTTCATTTTGGTGCCCGTATCCTGAATGGCTCGCATACCGATTTCTCGTTCAATGGCAATCAGGGCTCCGATCTTGCGTTTAGAAAGCAGCTTCACACACTGCATAATCGGTTCCACCAGACTCTTTTGAGCTGCCATACCGTTGTTGCGCCAGGGCTGCCGGCCCAGCCGCGCCAGCACCCGCCGGATTTCCGGCTGAAAGATAACCACCACCGCCAGCGTGATATAAAGCATCAACTTGGCGAGAATCCAGTTTAGAACATCCAGGTGGCTGACACTGGTGACCGCATTGAGAATGCCGAACAGAATAATCAGGCCGGTGAGAATGGCAGAGCCCCGCGTTCCTTTAAACAGCCGGAAAATAAAATAGAGCAACGCTGCCAGGATGGATATTTCTATCCAACCAAGCATATCCGGACGTTCAAAAGCATCATTCCATTGCATTATAATTCACCGTCACAAAGTGTATCCACGATACGGCAGACATCGCAAGTGTCGATTACATCATGAACCCTTAAAATATGGGCACCGCGCTGGGCCGACCACCCCGCGATTCCAAGACTTCCGGCCAACCGCAACGCCGGATCTTCCCGGTTCAGAATCTTTCCAATCAGACTCTTTCGGGATGCCCCGATCAAAACCGGTGCGGTTTTTCCAAACATTGGAATATCGCGAAGCAACACCAGATTGTGTTCCAGGGTTTTCCCGAAACCAATACCCGGATCAATTGCAATTGCATTTTTCTCAACGCCCCGCGCAACCGCATAGTCGATGCGTCCCTGCAGATACTGCAGGATTTCCGCCGCCGCATTTCCATAAGTTGGATCGTTCTGCATGGTCTTCGGCGAGCCCTTCATATGCATCAGCACCACGCCGGCTCGAGTCTCCGACGCTGTTTCTGCCATGTTGGGGTCGGCTTCGAAGGCGGAGACATCATTGATGATATCCGCGCCGGCTTCCAAGGCCTGGAAAGCAACTGTTGACTTCATCGTATCGATTGAAATTGGAATGTCCGAATGCTCCCGAATTTTTCCAATGATTGGAACCGTGCGGTTAATCTCTTCGGCAACAGACACCGGTTCAGCTCCCGGCCGGGTTGATTCTCCGCCGATATCGATAATGTCTGCTCCCTGCTGAACCATTTCCAGCGCCCGTTCAACCGCCGCTGAAGGATCGGAAAAATCGCCGCCATCCGAAAACGAATCCGGTGTCACATTCAGAATGCCCATCACCAAAGTGCGGCGTCCGAGCTCCAGCGTACGGTCTTTGCATTTCCAGTTGTAGCATAGCCGGGAACTCATAAAGAAACCTCCATGCCGTCCCAGGGAACGGTAACCGCATCGCCGAGGCGCGCCTGCAGATCGTGGTGCTCCGAATTGTGGGTCAGATGGGTGATGAACGATTTACGGGCACCGATTTTATCTAATTGCTCCACGGACTCACTGATCGAGAAATGCGTTGGGTGCACTTGAGGCCGCAACCCATCGAGAATCATGGCATCCAGATTTTCCAGACATTGGAAACTTTCCTCGGGGATTCCGTTGCAGTCCGGAATATAGGCCATTTTCTTTCCGTCGCCTTCAATCAGAAAACCGTAGATGGTCTCTGTTCCGTGCGAGACGGGCAGGGGGGTTACTTTGCAGTTTTCCACATAAACCGGCTGAACCAAACCGGTGAACAACACGCGTGGCACACTTTCGAATCCGTAGCTGACACGATCGACATAATCGAATTTTTTGCGCATCTGTTTAATGGTTCGGGGTGAACCGAAAACCGGTATATGCTCTTCCTGCATGGTGCTGAAGCGGCGGACGTCATCAAAGCCATAGATGTGGTCGGCATGTGCGTGCGTCAGAAAAACGGCATCGATTCGCTTAACGCCAAACCGCAAGGCCTGATCCCTGAAATCGGGGGGGGTATCAAACAGAATATGTTGATGCTCCGTCACCACATAGAGGCTGCTTCGACGGCGGTAGTTGCGGTGGTCCTGCGATTTACAAACCTCGCACGAGCATCCAATCATTGGAACACCGTGAGAGGTTCCGGTACCTAAAAAAGTGAATTTCATCGTTAAGCCACCGTGCAATGCCGTACCAACGCGAGCGAACGCGGGAAGATGATATCGAAGCGGTCGGGAAGTTCCCGGCCTATATTCTGGGTCGGTGTGTAAGCCACATTACGTAGCAGGAGATATTTTTCCGAGTATTCCTGAAGCAGGCCGGCAAATTCAACCACCTCGCCGTTTTCGAGCATTTCAACCACCACCTGTTTGCTCAGATATTTTTCAAGTACCGGTTCGTAGGCATTCGGAATGGTACCGAGCAGGGTATCTCCAATTTCGCCGGCCCGTTTATCGGCGCCCGACACTTTGCCCATCGGAGTCACTTTTTTCATGGAGCCAATTACCATGCTGAGAGATTGCGAGATGGCATCGCGCAGGGTGTTGAAAATGTTCCAGATCCAGCGGCGAAAGCGACGGATAAGCGACGGATTGGCGATGCGCTTAATCTCTTTCTGCCAGCGTTCGTATTCCGGGGTTCCGGGCGTTGGAGGCGGTTGAACAATCTGTTTAATGCCATCCACTTCCGGGCTGTAGAGCACATAGCTCGCTTTGCGGAGGCCGCTTTCATCTTTTTCCGGATTTTCGAATACCAGTTCCAGCGTTTTAGGGTAGGCAACCAAACGGCCCCACAGCCATTTGCCGGACTGCATCAGAATCATAACCGGCTCGCGGTGAAAAAATTTAAGGCATCGGTCCCGTTTACGGCGGGAGGCAATCGCGGTAATCGTTGCTGCAATGAACAGCAGCGCCATGGGTAACCAGAATTCGAGCATAAAGCTTCCTCATAACATATCGTGAATAATTGAATCGGACTCAATAAAACACGCTATGAGGAAAAAAGAAAAGCCCCGTTTAAAAGTGCCAAACGGGGCCGGTCGCTATGCGGCGTGTTCGTAGTAGTGCGCGTCGCGCCAGCAAAGTGGCAACGACTCTCCTGAAGGGAAAACTAATTCCGCCTTCAGGAAATTTTCAGGTCGCTGGACGATATCCCCCGAATGCGACCGAGCACGAATGGTCGGCGAATTCGGATTAATTACGTCCGGCAGGTCAATAACTTCGACCAGGTCACCTGTTGGTGCATGTTTGAGGAACATTTTATACCTCCCGAATTTCAGTTTCTGTCTGACTTACACAACGTTCGACCGTGCAATTCAGAAAGAGTTCATTTCGGAGGATACTTATTTTCAAATTTGAGAAACGCTCGAAAGATATCGATAAATTAAGCGTTTTCACCCTGCTCATTACCGGCTTTTTTAAGCATAAACCATTTCATCGGCAGGCCGAGCGAGGCGGTAATCAGCCCGCGTCCAACGAAAAACATGCAGATGACACCTACAGTAAAAGAAGCCACAATCAGCTTGCCCAGACTGCGGAAACCGAAACCGTTAATGAAGCCGCCCGCAATGGATGAAATAATCAGGCCGCAGGTCAGTAACAGGTTTACCATGGTGTCGTAAACAAGGTGGCCCACCGTATAGGAAGAACTGTTTGCTTCAGCCGGGTTGATTCCGAAAAGTCCGGAAACGAGGTTCAGCATTCCGAAGACTGCTGTAAGCAGCAGCAGCGTAATCATCACGTAGCCGCTGCTGAACAGGAAGGCAGCAAATTTAGTGCGTTTCTGAATCGTACGCGAAAGAAACAGTTTTTTTCCATGGGCCATGAAAGCTCGCATCACGCCATAAGCCCAGCGCATTTGCTGGCGGAAAAGATCGCCCGGAGTGTAAGGCACTTCGCAGCGGATCCGCAGATCGCCCACATAGGCAATCCGTTTTCCCTGCGTGATCACCCGCAGCGAATAGTCCACATCTTCGGTCAGCGCGCCGGCGGTCCAGCCGCCTTGCTCAACCAGATAGCTCTTTTTCACCAGCTCACCCGAACCGCAGAAGACACACTGGTTGGTGGCGGATTTAAGGAACGGCAGAATAACCGAGTGGATAATGTTCACAATACCCGTACCCATCAGCGTGCTGTGGTTATCGTGTACATTAATAATACGCCACGCCGCCTGAGCGCCCGCCAGGGTCGGATCTTTAATCACCGGAACAACCAGACGCTTCAGAAAATCACGCTTCGGCAGAAAATCTGAATCGAGAATCAAAAGATAATCGCCCGTCGACTTCGGCAGCATTACATTCAGATTGCCCGGCTTGAAACCGATGTTTTCGCCGCGCCGGCTGATTTCCAGCCGTGGGTTGGCCGCCGCAAACTCATCAATCTTAGCCGAGACCTCCGGCTGATTGCTGTCATCGCCAATCATCACCTGAATTTTATCCTGCGGATAATCGAAGTCCAGACAACGTGCGGCGCAGTTGAGCGCCGCCAGTTCGTTGTACGTTGGAATCTGAACCGTAACGGTAGGGTAAAGCGATTCATCAGCAATAATGACCGGCTTGTTCCGAAGTCTGGAAAGTGCCAGAGCAACGGCGGTCACAACAAAGTAGCCCAGCGATAAAACAAAGGCACCCATTAGTGCTATTTCGAAAATGGTTTTAATGATTGTATGGAAGCCCATAAAATCCCCCGATTTTTTTATAAATCACGTACAGTCCGTGAATTGACCGCGTTGTTTATAGGGATTTTCCCCTGTTGGCAACCCCCTTGTGAAATAATTTTCCATTATGACTTGTCAAGAAAATCCATATTTCCGAGATTCGGAAGTACTTTTATAATCTCAATATCCAATGTTTCTGTATGCGAAGAACGATCCCTATCGCGCGCTTTTCAAGCGACCCTCTTTACTGTTCGCTGCATTTTTCGGGGCATACATCAGCTCAATCGTTGCCGGCATAGCACAGACGCGCCCTGCATGTTCCGCCCGAAGGCGGTAGCGGATGTTCGAAATCCCTTTTGGGAGCCGATTAATGTAGCAGGCGATCCGTTCATCGTGGATTTCCTGATAATGTCGGAGTCCGTCGTGGCGATACCCGCTCAGGGTTTCCACATTCTCAAAACCCGCCGGTTTAAAATCAGTGGCCAGCAGATATTCCAATTCCTGCAGGGCCTCGAAAGAAAGTTCCACCTCAATGGTTTCGCCGGCTTTCAGAGCATCCGACTCGCCGAGGCGCGTTCGCTCTCCGGTTTTTACATCGACCCGATAATAGGCTCGGGACACCCCAACCAGATCGGACCGTTCGGCTGCAATGGGGTTTTCCAAGGTTTGGAACTGCCACGCCACATCGAAAAAGGTCGGGTGTTCGCTGTCGGATGTCAGCTCCAGCGTATTCATGCCCGGCTTCAACCCGAGTTCAACAGCCGCTCCATTGAGCAGGGCCGCCACCGATCCACCTCTTGCGGCGGTCGGGTTGTTGACGATAAATTCGCAAAGCGCCTCTACGCAGATCGCTGTGTCGCGCGTCGATTTCCAATGATCCCCATGCTGTCGGTTGATCAGTAGCCAGCGCGCGACGCCCGCAGTTTTCGAGCTGTTGGGCTCCACCCGGTTGAGCAGTTTGAGATACCACGCCATAATTTCGATCTCGTCGTTCTGCCAAAGCCACCACTGGGCGCTCTTCACCCGCAACCAAACCGTTCCAAGGTTCGGATCTGTTTCCAGATATTGCTCGATATACGCCATCAGCTCGTCCCTAGGAGCCGTATCGCCGCGCAGTTCGAAGAAATAGGCCAGCAGGGTTTTGCCATAGAGCGAAAGTTCGCCGGTGTGTTTCATCAGAAAAGGGCCAATCGTCGGCATCAACTCACGCGAGATCTTCAAAACACGTTCGTTCGTTAACCAGTTTTGCGGTCCTATTTCCTGTAAAACCACTGCGGTCAGCACATCCGTGTTCGTGAGCGGTTCATTCTCTTTTCGGCGCCACGGCGGTGCTGTGGCCGTTTTCAGCTGGAAGACTAGGTGTCGCATGCCTTGACCTCTATATTGGTTCAATTCGTCAAGTTTAGACGCGGCGGCCAGTCCACGGACAACCCATGCGGTGACGAGTGGGTCGGCGTTTCCCGAATTTACATCAAGATTCCACGACCAATCTTCATCCCATCTTTGAGCTTGCTCCAGCTGAGTCATTCCGACTTGGGCGCGCTTGATGATTTCATCGCGGTCAAATACAGCCTGACGTTCCGGCGGCATTGCGGCCGTAAGATCTTCCAATTCCAGACCGAGCGTTTCCAAGGTTTGGAGAACCATCACGGCAGGTAGGAATTTGTTGAGTGTCTGTTCGGTGCAGCCGTGCGGATATTCCGCGAGGAAGGGCAGGGCACCGGCGACTGTTTCGAGCATGTTCGGCGATGCATTCAGATCCAGCACCAGCGATTCGGGGTCCACCGCTTCCGGAATCTCAATTTCGATCTGGGCTGTTTGTTGATGTTCCGTCAGTATTCCACTGTCCCCGCCGCGCTTCAGTATACTGTGGGGGAGAACCGGTACCGATTTACTTTCGCCATCACCAATTCCCTGAGAGCTTGCCGTCACTTCAATGGGTTCCTCTCCGGGTTGCCGTGCGGTATAGGTCCAATAGAGCAGTTTTTCCGCTCCAGGTTCGAGCGCCTTAATGACCGTGCTCAGCATGGATAGTGAGCTGCGGGCGACAACCATGAGGGTATTGGTAGTGTGGTTGCGGACCGAGGCTGAGATTTCCAGCTCGTCGCCCTCCACCATAAACCGCGGCGTATTGAGTTGCACCACTAGATCCTTTGCGCACGTGAAGCTCGTTTCGCCGCTCGCGGCAAAGTTCGTGTGAACCGCCCAGGCCATCACCTTCCACTCCGTCATCGTGTCTGGTATTGGAAATTCGACCGATGCCTCGCCGTTTTCATCCGTCTCCACAAATGCGTTCCAATAAGCGTGGTCCGCCAGATCCTCGCGGAGGTGAACCGTCTGATTTCCCGTCCCACGTTGCTTCATGGCTGAAATTAAATAGTTCTCAGAAGAAGGGCTATCTCCTCCAAAGGAGTCGCTGAGAGAATCAGCTTCGCCAAACAAGTCATCCACTCCGCCACCGCCGCCTCCCATCGTTTCTCTTTCGGCAAATTGATATCCAATGATATTGTTGAGTAATCCACCCCAAAGTGACATCACCCACTTCGGTGCAGTGGGTGCGATGCTTCCTGGCCAGGCATCGTCGAAATCGAGGCCATGAAAGTCATCGTCGATCCAGCTTGAGAAGAGCGTTTTGTAGATGGCCTGTGCGGACGACCGTCGAATAAGGCTATCAAGCATCTTGTTGTAGACGGTGATCGCGACTGCGCATGGTTCACCTTCTCCCGCATTGTTCAATGCACGAAGTTCTACTTTCACGGTCGCACCCGGCTTATACGTTGGTTGATCGGTAGCAATCTCAACATGGCCCGCAATTTTTGAATTCTCCACGGCATGTATACTTCCGGCCTTTATATGGTATTTCCCATCAACCACCGTCATCACCGCGCATTGCCAAAGCCCCGCCGCGCCATTGACCGGCAGTTCGATCTGCTTGCAGGTTTCATCCATCAAGATTACCCGAGGAATGGAGTAGGCTTTCCAGCTTGTGAGTCGGTCGAAGAAATAGACGTAGCGGCCTGGTTCGTCCACCTGCACGAGAATCGTCGCGGTTTCATTGGCATTATATATTCCTTTTTCCACCACGATGCGGATCGGATTTTCAGCGGTCAGCCCGTTATCGGCATCTCCCTGCACGAAAAATTGGAAGGGTTTGGATTCCGCGCCAGCAGCGTCGCGCGCCTTAACCTGATAAAGTCCGGGTGTCAGGTTTTTGATTTCGCTTTCACTAAGAGGAAAAGCGTCAGTGCCTGCGATTCGATCGTAGTGGAGCGTTAGTGCATCTTCCTTTTCTGATGCCGTGTGAACAACAATCGTTTCGTTGGTTTCATAGAATGCCTTTTCGGCCCAACAGCAGATATTTTCCGTCTTTACGTTGTTTTCGAAATATTTCCCCGCATCGTAGCTTTTTTCTGCTGCATCGGTGACTACCGCATCGACGGAAAAAAAGCCCATCGAGCCCATCGCTTTATCACCGTTTTCAAATGAGGTTGGATCGATGATCGCCTTTCCCTGTGCATCGAGTATTTGATCCAGCTCGGCCTCTATGAGCGTATTAATTCGGGCAAAGGACTGTTCCTTTTCGGAAAACTGTTCCCCCTGCCACCAATAGCCTTTTCCCCACAGCCCATCGAAAGCAGCGGTCGGATACCATGGTTCGGGGGTGGTTTCGACGAATTCATTGAACTCAATCTCGGTGTAAACCTTACCGCCCGCGACGGGTGCGCCATAGGCGTAGTTGGCGCTGATCTCTATTTTTCCATCGTCGAGTTGGTGGATCGCGACCTCGAATTCCGGCGCTCGGTATTTCTCAACCTGAAATTCGCCCCATGGATATCCTGACTCATCCTTGCGGTCTCGCTCGATATGATATCTACCCAGCGGGGCTTCCGCCGGGATTTCAAATGCTGCCTTCATTGCTCCGAATAGGTTCGGATGCAGGATAGGTTCGCCCGAAATCGGTAGCTCAAAGTCACCGCCGAGAATACGAGGTTTCATGGAGTTGGTTTCCGCGACCTGCCACACCATAAAGTGGCCGGTATCGCCGGGGCGGTAGATCGGTCGATCAGTTGTGACGAACAGTTCCTTAAAGGTCTCGTATGGCGCGGCGTGGCGGCGGTCCCAACTATATGAATCCATCACTAGTGGGTAGCCGTCCAAATTCGCGAGCAGATGAATTGGAGCATCCGGCTGAGTGAGCAGACGTTCTTCCAAAACGTAGCATCCGTTCGCATCGGTGGTTCCTTTGAACTGGTAGTCAACATCGTAGGGGTTCTCAACGATCTGTTCATTTTCATCGCGGTATGTTCCTCCGTGGATTTGAATAATCGTGATCTTTTCGTTGGGACGCGGTTTTCCAGTGAGTGCATCGCAGAGAATGAAGAGTGTATGAGCGTTGGTGTGGACCTCGCTGGGGGTGGGCGCGAAATAGAGCATCGTATCGTAAATATTCAGCGTGGTTTCAACCGTGTTGCCGCCCGCCATATTCGCGCGGACGAGATAGTTTCCTGCGCCGAGTGCACCGAGAGTGATTTTAGTGGACGCAGTGCGATGATCGGAAAGCGGTGCCAGCGAGACGGTGCGGGACTGAACCTTTTCGAGTGTGTTCGGCTGGTCAAATCCTCCTATGTCCCGGAACCACTGCGAGTCACCTTTCAGAAGATCTAACTCGCTTTCCAGAACGGTTCCTTCTTCTAACCGTTTGAGAAGATTCCTTCCTGCGTCGATTCGGAACAACTCGATCTCGAGTTCCTTTCCGTTGCGGTAAGTGTATTCGATGGTTGCTTCTGCCCCCGCAGGCTGAGGCCTACAACGAGTGAATGTGCCTTGATTAGCACGAATTGTACGGACGGCGTGGGTATCGCCGGCACGGTCATATACCGAGGCCGCGCGTTCCAGTTGGTAACGCAGTTTGAAGATTTCGCCGAGGGTTTGGCCGACAATCTCCGGACTTTCTTCCACTAAGGCGTTAAGCTCAGGAATGAAAAGATAGTCAGCCGGAAGGTTCTTAACCTGTTCTATTCCATGGTTGAAAACAAGATATTCATCGTCTGCGAGATGGTGCAATGTTTCTCTGTCCGCCTCGCTAAAGCGGCGCTCATTACCACCTATCATTACCAAAATGGCTTTCGCGAGGGGGAGTTGCGCCTCTTTTGGTAGTGTAAGGCCCCCGATCATTATGTCGTAACGGCCCAGTAGCGACATCGCGAGCTCGCCGTCATTCTTAGCGAGTGCCGGGGAGGAGGGACGGGCGAAAAAAACAAGATCTGTGGGAAGCTCGCGTCCGAAGCCGTATCTAGCAGCATCTTCAACGTCTAAATCTGTGGTTTTGAGGGAGAGCAATTTCGGTTCAATTTCTCGTTCTTGCAGGAGAGTCAAAAGATAGTCGCGCGTCAGCGAGGCCATTTCGGAGTCGGTGGTATGCGCGGCCTCCGCAAGTGCATAAGCTTTTTCCATCAGCTTCAACCCGAGCCAACGGTTCCGTTCTATTTCGTTGCCGCTGACAATACGGCCATCGACTTTTAACTCAAAAAAATAGTCTCCGAGGTTCGCGGCGTAAAAATATCCCATCGCAACCGCGCGAAGCATTTTCCAATCATTGGAAAAATCTGCAGCAAGGCTTTCCAGCCACGGATCAATCTCGTCTTCGAGATTCAGAGCTTCTTTGGCCTCGATTGCGGCGCCGATCCACGCAACATAGTGGTCGCCCGGTGAGTCTGGCTGGCGGCGCAGTCCGGCGTCCAGCTCATAAAAGTATGCGGCGTGATCCTTGAGCTCTTCCTGCTCTTCCAGATCGCGGGTGTAGCCGAGTTTGAGGGCTTTTTCATACCAGCGGGTTGCTTCATCCAAATCCTGTTCCACACCTTCACCTTTTTCGTAGCGGTAGACCAGCGAAACCACGGCGGGGCCATAGTCCTGGGCAGCGGCTTTCTGCAGCCATTGCACGGAAAGAACCGGATCTTTTTCCACGCCTTGTCCCTCGAGATAGCAGGTTCCCAGTTCGAACTGCGCCTCGGCATCACCCGTTTCGGCCTGAGATTTTAACGCGTCAAAATCAGCATCGCTGAGTGCGGTGATGGCAACGAGTGATAAAAGCGTAATCAACCTGAACATATTGAACCCCCTGAAAAGATCGTATGAATAACTTTATATCGTAAGGAATTTAATCGCGAATCCCAAATGAATACGGCGCAGGGCTTCCAATCCTTGGAACTTTTGTGGAGCGGGCATTCCTGCCTGCTCATTCCGGAAGGGCAGACAGGAATGTCTGCCCCACAGGAAATCTATTTCGTGGCGATGTGCAGGAAGTCCTGAATGACGGGGGAAAATTTGACGACGACGGGCGTGAAGACGACGCTTACCATCGTCATGAGCTTGATGAGAATGTTGAGCGACGGGCCGGAGGTGTCTTTGCAGGGATCGCCGACGGTGTCGCCGACAACCGCTGCTTTATGTGCTTCGGAACCTTTGCCGCCGTGCGCGCCTTTTTCAATATACTTCTTGGCGTTGTCCCAGGCGCCGCCGGCATTGTTCAGCATGGTGGCGAGCACAAAGCCGGTCGTCAGACCGCCAGCCAGCAGACCCATCACACCCGGAACGCCGAGGATCAGGCCCGTCACGACGGGGATAATGATGGCCAGCAGGGAGGGCAGCAGCATTTCGTGCTGAGCTCCTTTGGTGGAAATCGCGACGCAGGAGGCATAGTCCGGTTTGCCGGTGCCTTCCATAATCCCCGGGATTTCGCGGAACTGTCGGCGTACTTCTTCCACCATGGCACCGGCGGCGCGGCCGACTGCTTTCATGGTCATGGCGCAGAAGACAAAAGCCATCATGCCGCCGATAAACAATCCACAGAGAAGCAGGGGATTCATGATGTGCAAATCAAAGGAATCCACGAAATCCATAATCCCGGCGTGTTCCGCCTGCTCGGCGGTGTAACCGGCAAACGTGCCGTCGCCGGCCAGCTTGGCAATCCAGATTTTTACCTCTTCAATATAAGCGGCCAAAAGGGCCATGGCGGTGAGCGCGGCGGAACCGATGGCAAACCCTTTGCCGGTGGCGGCGGTCGTGTTGCCGAGCGAATCGAGTGCATCGGTTCGTTCCCGCACTTCCGGTGGCAGCCCGGCCATTTCAGCATTTCCGCCGGCGTTGTCGGCAATCGGCCCATAGGCATCGGTCGCTAATGTGATGCCGAGGGTGGCGAGCATACCGACGGCCGCAAAGCCGATGCCGTAGAGGCCCATCGACATATCGGAGAAACCACCCGCAAAGCCGAAGGCGCAGATGATGCCGACCACAATTGTGATCACCGGAATGCCAGCCGAATACATGCCTGTCGCCAGCCCGTCAATAATGGTGGTGGCCGGGCCCATCACCGCCTGATCCGCGATGCCCTGCGTCGGTTTAGATTCATCGGATGTATAATATTCCGTGGCCTGACCGATAATGACCCCCGCCGCGAGACCGGAGAAGACCGAGAAAACAATGCCCCAGGAAATCATTCCGCCATAGGCCATACCCGCCAGCGCCAGCACAATCAGGATGGAGCTGCCGAGCGTCCCGGTGAGCAGTGCCCGCAGTAGGTTTTTCTGCGATGCCCCTTCTTTGCAGCGCACCATAAACATTCCAATGATGGAGAGCAGCGTGCCGATCCCCGCCACCACCATCGGCGCGGTCACAAGCCCGATGGCATCGGCTTCGGTTCCGGAGCCGTTCATCACATTATGCGCACCCACCGCTGCGCCGAGTGCCGCCGTTGCGAGAATGGAACCGCAATAGGATTCATAGAGGTCGGCACCCATGCCGGCCACGTCGCCCACATTATCGCCCACGTTGTCGGCAATAGTCGCCGGGTTGCGTGGATCGTCTTCCGGAATTCCGGCTTCTACTTTACCCACCAGATCAGCCCCGACGTCCGCCGCCTTGGTGTAGATGCCGCCGCCGACGCGGGCGAACAGGGCCTGCGTGGAGGCGCCCATCCCGAAGGTGATCATGGTGGTCGTCATCAGAACCAGCTTATCGGCCACGGTGCAGCCGGCGGGAACAATTTCCATTCCCAGGAAGTTTACGCCGTTGAGCATGTTTTCGGGGGAGTAAATTTTATCCAGTGCAAAATACCAGAGGCAGATATCGAGCAAACCAAAGCCGACCACGACGAGTCCCATCACGGCCCCCGACCGGAATGCGACCTGCAGACCGCGGTTCAGCCCTTCCGAGCAACCCTGTGCGGTGCGCGAAGAGGCGGCCGTGGCGGTCTTCATTCCAATGAACCCGCAGAGACCCGAGAAAAAACCGCCGGTCAAAAAGGCGATCGGTACAAACGGATTCTGAATGCCGAACAGCGCCAGCACCTGCAGAATGATCAGTAGCACAATAAAAACGAGGATCACCACTTTATACTGCCGGAACAGGTAGGCCATCGCCCCTTCGCGGACGTGCCCGGCAATTTCGATCATCGTCGCATTGCCTTCGTTGGCGGCCATCATCTTTTTATAGAAGTAAATGGCAAAGAGCAGAGCGCAGACGGATGCAATCGGAGCAATCCACCACATAGATGTAATGACGGTGTTCATAGTTAGTTTTCCTGATTAAGTTTTGCCGTTCAGTTATGGATTAGAGCGAGGCGGAGCGCCACCACTGGTGATGATCCCGGTCGAGCGTTGCCTGATCCGGGAACGGGTAGTGCAGCAGTTTATTTCCGTCGCCGATAAAGTAGCCGTTTTTTATATGGTTCCAGCGGAACACCAACGGTCGGATTCGGTCGACCGTCTTGGTCGATTTATCGACCGCGTCCAGCTCCAGAAAACTTTCTTTAATACGTTCCGGCAGGTTGTGAATGGCCGTCACAGACTCGGCAGTACGGTCGGTACCGATCAGGGCGGCCGGATCAAGATCTGCAAAACAGATTTTCGGTACGCAAAGCGGCGATCCGGGATTGGTCACAAATTTTGTAAAGGCTTCGGGATCGAGCTTGCTGGCAATGAGCGGATGAATTGGGCAGATTTCATCATAGAGATAATGTTTTGCAGGCTGCTCGGCCGGGAGTTCGCCCTGCTCAAGCGCAAGCACCTGACCATCGCGGGTCGTGAGGTAGAGTTTTCCGAGGGCTTCCAGCGGGATGTGTTCAAGCACGCGGTAGATACCTAAATAGAGTGAATGTTTCGGCGAGCCGTCGGCGTGGGCGACGCAGCGTTTCTTGACGATTTCCATGTTGAAGAAGTCGTTGCTGAAATTCGGGTCGACCTCAAAATACATTGCCGGGCTGCTCGACCGCTTGTGCGAGCCAACGGCCAGATAGCGGCCGAACTCCTTTGGTGAAAGCATGGAAGCAACCAGGGATTCGGGAATCATCGATAGATAGAGTCGTTCTTTCTTCATAGCTGTACCTTCCTGATTGAATTAAATACCCTTATGAAACGTGGGCATTTTTGCAAATAACGAATCATTTTACAAGCAACAGGTCATCGTGGATGCAAAAGATGAAATAGGGGATACTTGACTTCGAATCCCGTTCTTTTATCCTGTTCCAATTGGATTTTCTATACAGCCTGGCGTTGACGGAGAGTCAGACCGTTCTTTTTCCATTCCATATTTCCTCCGTCGATGTTCTTGTCGCCGTTTTACGGCGCAGCAAATAGGAGAGATAGATGGATGCATTCAGTTCGACCTTACTGATAGTTGCCGGCGGAAGCCTGTTGGCCCTTGGTTACGCGGCGATGAAAACACGGTGGATCTTCCGGCAAGCGGCCGACAACCCGAAGCTCGTGAAAATCGGTGGATTTGTGGCCGAAGGCGCCATGGCCTTTCTGACCCGGGAATATAAGGTGCTGATTCCGTTTGTGCTCGTGGTTGCCGCATTCCTGGCAGTGGCAAACCAAGGCGTATTAAGGTGGCAGGCCTTTGCTTTTGTGGTTGGAGCGGCGGCCTCGGCATTGGCAGGATTTATCGGCATGAAAGTGGCGACTGCCGCGAATACCCGCACGACCCACGCCGCTCAGGGCGGTTTGATTCCTGCCCTCAAAGTGGCCTTCACCGGCGGAAGCGTGATGGGCATGAGCGTGGTCGGACTTTCGATGCTCGGGTTTTGTATTCTGTTTTTCCTGGGGCGCCAATTTTTCGGTTCCTCCCTTGAGGTGCTCGACGGCCAGATCCTTCCCGTCGTCACCGGGTTCAGTCTGGGCGCCAGCTCGATGGCCCTGTTTGCCCGGGTCGGCGGGGGCATTTTCACGAAAGCGGCCGATGTCGGGGCTGATCTGGTCGGTAAAGTGGAAGCGGGGATTCCGGAAGATGACCATCGGAACCCTGCCACCATTGCGGACAATGTGGGGGATAATGTGGGCGACGTTGCCGGCATGGGGGCCGACCTGTTTGAATCCTACGTTGGTTCGATTATCGGAGCGATGGTACTCGGCGTTTCCGTTGTTGGAAGCGATGCTTTTCGACTTCGGCTGGTGGTGTTTCCCTTGCTGCTCGCGGTTGCAGGCATTGTTGCCGCGATGATCGGTGTGGCCTTCGTACGCGTGAAAGAGGGGCAGTCGCCGCAGTCCGCCCTGAATAAAGGAACCTTCGGCGCGGCGGCCGTGGCGGCCCTGTTTTCTTTTCTCCTCTGCCATTTCTTTTTGGGTGGCGGGAAGGCCGTGAGCAGCCTGAGCGTATTCTTTGCATCGGTTCTCGGTATGGTGGCCGGCACGCTGATCGGGATGATCACTGAATATTACACCGGCACCGACACGAAACCTGTAAATAAGATTGTCAGTGCCTGCGAGACCGGCGCGGCGACAACGCTCATCACAGGCATGGGCGTCGGCATGGCCTCGGCCTTTATTCCAATCGTCATTATTGTGGCGGCGATTCTTTCCAGTTTCGCACTGGCCGGACTGTATGGGATCGCCATTGCGGCGCTGGGTATGCTGATGACCCTCGGTGTTCAGCTGGCCGTTGATGCCTACGGGCCGATTGCCGACAACGCCGGCGGTCTGGCCGAGATGGCGGAATTTCCGCCGGAGGTCCGCGACATTACCGACGAACTGGATGCCGTCGGCAACACCACCGCTGCCATCGGCAAAGGGTTTGCCATTGGTTCAGCCGCCCTGACCGCCATCATTCTATTCACCGCTTTCCAGCAGCAGGTCGGCGTCGGCATCATCAACCTGATGGATCCGAAGGTGGTTTCGGGCGTGCTGCTCGGAGCGGTTTTGCCCTACCTCTTTTCTTCGATGGCCATGAACGCCGTCGGGGAGGCGGCCTTTGCCATGATCAAGGAAGTGCGCCGGCAGTTCCGCGAAAAGCCGGGTATCCTGAAAGAGACCGAAGAGCCGGACTATAAAAAGTGCGTCGACATTTCCACCGCTGCCGCGCTGAAGGGCATGATTATTCCGGGCGTGGTCGCGGTACTGACGCCGGTGCTGGTTGGTTTTATCGGCGGGCCGACGATGCTTGCGGGAACCTTAATTGGTGTAACGGCATCGGGGGTCGTGCTGGCCATCTTTATGTCGAATGCCGGCGGGGCGTGGGATAACGCCAAGAAAATGATCGAAGGCGGGGCGAGTCAGGGCAAAGGCTCGGAAGCGCATAAAGCAGCTGTCGTCGGCGATACGGTTGGCGATCCCTTTAAGGATACCGCCGGCCCGTCACTGAATATCCTGTTGAAACTAATGGCCATCATCTCGTTGGTGATTGCGCCGATGCTGAAGAATTACTGGGGGTTGTAAGATGAACTACGAAAATAGACTTTATATGGTGCTCCACCCAAATGCCACGCTGATTGCCTCGCAGCTCGAACCCGATCAGTTTGCGCGGCATTACACGACCGGATCCAGCCGGCACTATTCCGGTAAAGTGATCTTCGCCGAAGTGGATGTGAACTACCGCAACGATTACTTCGACCTTGAAACAATCCTGAAAGGCTTAAAACCCCATGACGATGGCCGCCCCAAATCGACACGGTTTATTTCCAGCTACCGGGTGCTTGAACATGTCGATCTCTCGGCCATCGGGAAACTGTACCTATCGACAGAAGAGGGATATTGCATTGGTCTGGAACGGGGGGCCTACGATTTGTCGCACAAGGAATCCGTCCGGATTTATGCAGAAATCGAGCCGATGCATATGTTGGTGATGTCGAAACTCACGCCACCGGAATTTGGTTCGGAGATCACAAATCCGGGCCATGGGAAATCCGCCCCGAAACAGTTTTACAGCCAGCTCAATATCGATATTCCAGAGTTCCTGGAAGATTTTGAGCAGAATCCCTTCAAGCCTTCTCCAACAGCAACGCTGCATCCTTCGACGATTCGCGATGCCTTCCTCGAGTTGACCTATAATCCGGATAAAACCAGCAAAGGGCTCGCGCTCGACAGCAACCTCGACACCATTTCCTATCGCCAGCTCAAGCACGGCTTCACCTTCGCCACCAAAGGCGAGAGCATTTTTTATCCCTTACCCACCCAGCGCGAAATCGAATCCCAAAACCTCAAATTCTGGCGGACGATGTAAATAGACGATTTCCAAGGATTGGAACTTATGAATTCTATAATTTTTCGTTTATTACCATGTCCTGAAGTATCGGAATTGCTATTTGCTGCTGTTCGTCCCATTCACTGCGCGGGCATGTGTATTTAATGATCTGCAAGGTGTCGGTCTTGCTGTTTGCAAGGCCAAAGAGCAGCACCTGATATTCGATGGTATCATCGAATACTTTGCTGACCTCGCCTCGGTATATGGTGAGATCCCCTTGCTGGATCGGGTCTTCACTGGAGGTTTCCGTGCACCCTTTCGAGAATTCTGCCGAATAATGAGCGTAGTAGTCTGTGGGACTCATTTTTGTATGCTTGCGGCAGTCCTTAATAACGTTAATGGTCATGCCGATAGCGGTTGGCTCAACGGAGGCTTCCCGAAGTATTGAGATGACTTTTGAATGTCCTGTTTCGCGCGTGGCGACGTGCCATCCTTCGGGTTTCAAAAAGGCGGAATCAATTTCTTTGAATTCGGCCCATTCATATCCCGCTGGCGGTGCCCGCCATTCTGACGAGTTATCAATCTCTTTCCACCCGGCATTCGGGGCTGCAGCTGCATTCGCCTGGGCGCTCTCAAGATGCTTCATGTCAATGAGCTTAAAATTGCTCATGGTGTTGAACGTGCTTTCGTAGGTATCCCAAAGATCCGGGGTTGTTCCTGCGATACTTATGACAACGATGTCTGAGTCATTACCCCAGAAACAGGAATAGAGGATTCGGTAAGCAACCTGTTTCCCATCAATGACCTTCGTCTCTGTGGTTTCAATACCGATGCGGGAAAAGATGCCTTGATTTATCACGGGACGTTGGCTGATGATTTCTGCCGCCTCTTTCTTACCGTGAACAAACTTCTGCACAAATTCTTCCGGCGATTCCCCGGTGACTTTCTGTACCCCGATAAAGCACTGTATTCGTACGCCGGTATCATAGAATCCATCTTTGCTGGGCTCCTTTGATATCGTCCACATAAAGACATTTTTCCTGTGCCCTTCGTTGAAAAACCAGCCCTCTGGTCTCAGGATGGTTCCCCCGGTGGGGTTCAATTCCTGAAGGGAAAACCCTTCCGGAACAAAGGTGGTGGACTCATTATTATTCTCTGAGGATGCACTTTCCTCCCAAACGAGCGGAAGTATTTCATCGGGGATGATCAAAGACCGATGTTCCTCCTCAGCGGCTGTTTGCCAGAGCTGGGGGATTTGCATTTGTTCGGTCGGCTCGCTGGGCTGAGGCGATCCGCCCCACAAATCAAAATGAAGAGCGAACGCGATGGGCCCATCTCTGGTTTGCGGCACTCCGACCGCCTTCATTTTTTCTTCCACCAGGCCGGTGGCTTCCTCCTGAAATTCACCTTCCAGATCGATCCACAGTTTCATGGTTTGGTCCGGGCGTATAGCCACGGTAATAAAACCGCTCTTTCCATTCCCCGACTTCGTGTCATCCCAGACGGTCGCGGTTATGGTGTCGAGCTGTTTAATGAACGATGCAAGCACTTCAGCGCTCGGTGCACGTGAAGCAAACACATCCATTTGATTATATAAAACGATTCGGCCGGATTGAAATTCACCTTCAGCGAACGCGGGTTGCAGTGGGGACAAACACAATAGTGCTGCCGTAATCATCAAGTTGGATAAGGAATGCTTCATTCAATGCTCCCGCTTTATTTTGAAATCCATACTGTTTTACACGGGTTTAGATGGCAAGGCGTTTTGCGCGCGTATCACCGCCTCCGCGTCAAAGCAGTTTTATACTCAGCGCGTAATCGGATCTAGGATAACCTGAAATTCTGGCGAACGATGTAGCGGGATAACCGATTTCCAAGGATTGGAAATCATGTTTAAAGAGTTGTTCCTATAAGGTTGACCGATTCGGGATGGACGATTTTATTTCAAAATAGGGGGGCGTAATTCTGATTGCGAAGTATTTGCGGAACGTCCCGGATTTTTTGTGCGTGATGTCTTCGATGGCTCCTAAGGACATCCATGAATTGAGTTCATGCCGCATGCTGGTGACGAGCTGTTTATCAAAGAAAACGGGCATATCAATTTCCGCTCCTGCCATGTGGATGGTGTCAAACCCTTTAAGGTCCCGCGTGCCGAGGTCGATCGAGAAGGAGGCCACTCCGTCAACAACATCCTCTAACGTAATCTTGATGCTGGTGCCCAGTTTGAATATGGCTTCCTGTGTGACGGCCTGCCCATCAACAACAATGAAATCGGCGACCAATGAGACTTTTTCTATTTCCTCTAAAGAAACGGTGTCTCCAAGGTTCGCGCAAATAATGGGGTATTCATAGAGTCGGACCTTGGGCGCGCTTAACAGGTTCTCAATAGTGGGATCGGCAAGGGATGAATTCGATGGATACCCTTTCCATCCCGACTGCAGCCCACTGAGCGGAACATCAATTTCCAGTACCTGGAACGAATAAGCGCGCAGGTGCGGGGTTGGCTCGGTAGGAAGCGTTGTGCACCCAGAAATTAATGTGGCGGCGATTAAGCTAAGAATCCAAATTTTCATTTCATTACCCCCTTATGCGATTGCACAGCGCTGATATCCAGCGCTATGCATAGTAGTGGAGCATTCGCATAAGACAAGAAGAAGCATTAAGTCTGTTTGGAGGGATGTGATGGAGCGAGTGCCTAATGTTGCGTGCGTTTTTTCAAGCTCAGTCAACTGGCTTGCTGAAGAATCCAATCTGTTGAAACAGCAGTTAAGAGGGATTAAACAGGATTCGGTAAAGTAGAACAGTGCTTCCAGCCTGTCTGCTCCTGCATAGCCGAGCGACTGTAGACAGACTGGAAGCACTGTCCTACGTTTTAAAAATCCACGCTTTATGTCACCAGTGAAAATTTTGATCGGGCGGAATGCTGAATATTCCAATGGGCCAGCAGAACAGGAGAAGCAATTCCACATATAAAAAGGGAATCGGTTTGGTAAGCGGAAGGTATTTCCAAGGTTTGGGACTCACGCGAGTTGTTTTACCTCGAGGCGTTCTTCCCGAGTGAGGTAAAATTCAAGCAATGACGAAAAAATAGGACCGGCACCTCGTCCTCTGCGATTGCGAGCAACGTAGAGTAAGCGTCCCGCTTGCTTCCCGCGCAAGCGGGGCCGAAAAAAAACAAGCGGGACGCTTGTTCTACTTTCAATGGGCCCGCGCCCTCCAGACATCGCCGCCGGTAGGGCTGCGATGTCCCCATCGCGCCGCACCCGCACACCAGGCCGCTTCATCGGCGGACGGCTCGGAGAGCCATCCCTACCCCAAGGGTTGGAAACCGGGCGCGAAGTAAACGAAGGCTCAAAACACGCCGGGCGTTCCGCCGTGGTTCAGATTCTGGAAAGGAAATAGTACGGTCCTCCGGGGCTGGAGCAGGGAGTTTTTTGTCTTTACTCAGAGGGACTTAATGGTGGTTGGAGGTTTTATTACATTAGCGAGTTCCAAAAAACATATTGGCTTTATACAATAAAATACACAGTGGCGGAACGACTCCGGCTAGCAAGAATGTAGATCCACAAAAAATTTGAAATTTAATTCCAGATGACATTCCCTGTTCCAATATGGCGAATTCTGGATTTTTAGGGTTATAAAAGACATCAACATGATTTTTTTCAATTAGGCGAAGGCCCGATACGTCGACTTGCGACGCGCCGGAACGCACAGCCTGCACGTGGGCTGGTGCAGCACCTTTTCGTAGAAGAAACGGCAGGC